>CACZON010000150.1 GCA_902782805.1 Oscillospiraceae bacterium | reverse complement strand
TAGCGAAGCTTCTTCATATCGGTCATAATGTTGAAATCGCTGGCGATAAAATACGAATAAGCCCTTGAAGAGGGTTCGAAGAGGATCTCGCGGATCATCTTTCTTGCTGTAATATAGCAGTCGTTTTGTTTCGAATCCGGTATTTCGGAAAAATAACAGAGGGATCTCTCGCTGTTTTCATTCAGCAGCGCGGCAAAAATTTCCTGCTCCGAGAGCGCTGCGGATCCGTTTTCGATTTCGATTACGTCGATTTTGCGAACGCGCATCGTGCCGCCGTTTTCGTCTCTGCGGTAATATAGATCCGGAAAGAGGATAAACGCGGCGGTCAGAATCAGCGTCAGCGCTGCGGCGATAATGGATCGGATCGTTTTCAAGCAGCCTCCCCCCTCTCTCTTTTCCGATGGTTCTGCAGTTTTTCTCCGCTTAATCAGACTCGGCCTCAATCAGATCGTTTTTGCCGAATTCGCCGTAAAACGTCCTATAAAACGCGGAGGAACCGATGATAGCGATATAGCCCTTATCTGTGTAAAGTGCGTCGTAAAAGCTGTCTTCCCATACGGCGCTTGTCAAGCCGATTCTCTTAAAATACAGGCGCACTTCGCTCATCATTTTCGGTTCGCCGAAGTAAAGGAACGTTTCGGCAAAATCGCCGGTCAGATAGAAGAAAACCGGAATGTTGGAATCCTCCGTAAAACAGATCTCAAAATCGGAATTCCGATAGAGGATCAGCGAAACGTTGATCAGCTCGTTTTCCCGGCCGATCATCACGGCGCAGTACCGCTGGATCGCCGGCTGTCTTTCAACGGAAAGATTTTCCAGAAGCTCGATTTCGTCATGCATCATGGCGTGAAATCTCGGATGTTCGGAAAATGCCTCCTGAAGAATGGCCTGAATCGCGGCGATATACGTTTTCCGCGGCTTTAGATCGCGGCTTTCGTAAAGGATCGCGTTGCTGCGGTCGACCGTTTCAAGCGCCGAAAACAGCGCTTCTCCTGTAAGCAGCGTTGCCTTCTGCGTTTCATTCGGCAGGCTGATCGCGCGGATCTCAAGCGTATCCTGCTGCGTTTCGGCTCTGAAATACGAGGCGGGAAAAAAGAAGAAAAACGCCGTCAGCAGCAGGATCGCTGCGATCGCTGCCAATAGCTTCATCCATTTCATCGTGTTCTCTCCTGCCCCTTGTCTATCATGAGCGAGAAGGAGACCTTCGTTCCCTTTCCGGGCTCGCTCTCAAAGCGCAGCTTCGTCTTATGGATCTGGGCGATCTTCGCGCAGAGCGCAAGACCCAGCCCGGCGCCGCCCTGGGAGCGGCTGCGGGATTTATCTTCCATATAGAACGGCTCCGTGATTTTTTCGAGCGCTTCCTTCGAGATCCCGCGTCCGTGATCTTCCACGCAGATTTCGTAGAGATCTCCTTCGGTTTTGCCTGTAACCTCGATCTCAGCGCCGCTTTCCGAGGCTTTTGCGGCGTTCTCGGTCAGGTTGTTGAGAAGTGAATGCAGCAGCGTTCCTTCCGCCAGAACGATCGCGTTTTTGAGCTCAAGGCGGATCGATACGCCGTATTTCTGGGTAATGAAAGCGGCCGTGCCGCCGAATTCCCGCGAGAACTGGCGCATCGAAAGCGGCGTCAGCTCCGGCGGCTCATGCTGCATGACGAGCAGCTCCAGAAGCGTCATCGAGAGCTTCTCGAGCCGTTTTCCCTCGCGGTGGATCGAATCGGAGAACTGGCGGATCTCTTCCTCCGTCAGATCGTAACTGCGCAAAAGATCGGCGTAACCGATGATCGAAGTCATCGGCGTTTTCAGCTCGTGGGTGAAATTCGAAACGAATTCCTGCTGCCGCTCGTTCTCTCGCTCGAGTGAATGGATGTTTTCCTCCACCGTATCGGCCATCCGGTTGAAGTTTTCCGCGAGCTCGGCAATTTCTGCGCTGCCGGCGCTGCGCGCGGAAAGCTCAACGCGCCGGTCGTACTGCCCTTTCGCGATTTTTCCGGAGACGTTCGAGATATTCTGGATCGGGTGCGCGATCCTCAGCGCAAAGAAAAAGAGCGCGGCCGCGGAAACGAGCGCCGATACGAGCAGCACCACGCGGTACTGCCCGAGGATCCGGTCGCGCTGGGAAAGCACCTGCGAGAAATCGGAAACGGATAGAATCAGATAATCCTCTCCGTCGTAATTGACGCGCGTCGCGGCCTCAAACAGACGGTTCTCTTCTCCGGTATAGCGGCTCCCCTGCTCCCCGGGCGAAAGCTCGTCGAGCAGCTCGTTCGGAATCGCCGCGGAATCGGAAGTATAGATCGAAAGCCGGATGTTGTCGGAACTCGAAAGCATGGAAAGCTTTTGGCGGATCGAGTTGATTTTTCCGCCCGCGTCCTGCTCCTCCTCGCAGAGGATCAGGAACATCTGCGCCGCGGATTCGTTCGAAGCGATCACCCGCTGCGTCTGCGTATCGAGGATCGTAGAGACCGCTCCGTTGACGAGGAAGAATCCGCCGATCCCAACCGTCGCAATTACGATCAGATACGCGATCAGAAAGATTTTATAGTAGAGTTTCATGAATCATCCGTCCTGAAGCGGTAGCCGATTTTATAGATGGATTCAATGCAGTCGCCGAGATCGAGCTTTTTGCGCAGCCGCTGGATATGAAGATCCAGCGTGCGCGTATTGCCGAAATACGGTTCCTCCCATACGTGTTCATAGATTGTCTCGCGGTAGAGCGCGATTCCCTGATTGCGGAAAAAGAAGAGCAGAAGATCGTATTCCTTGGGCGTCAGCTCGATCTTTTCGCCGCCTTTGCTGACCTCGTGCGAAACGGTATCGATGAGGATATCGCGGAACTGCAGCGTTTTCTGCGTTTTGTTGAAGCGCCGCAGCGCGGTTTCGACGCGCGCCTGAAGCTCCAAAACGTCGAACGGCTTTACGATATAATCCTCCGCGCCCATCTTAAGGCCCTTGACGCGGTCGGAAATATCCGCTTTCGCCGTAATAAAAATCACCGGAACCTCAAACTGTTTGGAGTATTCCAGCAGAGAGTAGCCGTCGATCGAGGGCAGCATGATATCCAAAAGTAAAAGATCAAAAGTATCCCGATCGAGCTCGGCGGCGGCTTCGGCGCCGTCGGAAGCGACGGTCGTTTTATATCCTGCCTTTCGAAGGCTGAATGAAATCAGTTCGGAGATTGAAGGATCGTCTTCCGCGATGAGTATCTTGATCATAAAACCACCTCTTTTCTCCATTATAAAACGCAGTTGTATCCAAGTTGTATCCGCCGGCGTAAGAAACGGCCTTCCTTCAAAAAAGAAAAGCAGCTTCCTTTTCGGAATCGTTAAAATTGCAGGACGCCGAGATGTTCGAGCAGGATTTTGAGCCCCAGCAGGATGAGGATGATCCCCCCTGCCCGCTCTGCAGCCGCTTTGTATTTTTCGCCGAAGACGCTGCCGATTTTAACGCCCGCTGCCGAAATCAGGAACGTCGTCAGGCCGATCAGCGTTACGGCGAATAGCATCGAGAGAATAGTTTTGAGGAAAAACGCGAAGGTGATGCCCGCCGCCAGCGCATCGATGCTCGTGGCGACCGCGAGGGGCAGCATCGCACGGAAAGAGAGCGCCGCTACGGCAGGCTCGCTTTCTTTCGAGAACGATTCGCGGATCATATTCGCACCGATCGCGGCAAGCAGCAGGAAGGCGATCCAATGATCGAACGCTGCGATGTACGCTTCAAACGAAGCGCCCAAAAAATAGCCGAGCTAAGGCATCAGCGCCTGGAAAAAACCGAACCAAAGCCCTACGATCACGCAGTCTCGAAGACGGATCTTCGAGAG
>CACZON010000149.1 GCA_902782805.1 Oscillospiraceae bacterium | reverse complement strand
AGCAATTCCTGCCGGGCAATTGAGCCTGCTCCCACCACAAAAGAACCTTGCGCAATAAAAACGCAGGCGGCGAAGCAGAGCAGCTCCCTGCCGGGCATTAAAGCTCGCTCCTCCCACAAAAGAACCCTGCGTGGTGAAAAATCAGAGATTTGAGACTTCTTCAAGAAGGGCGTCGAGGAGCTGAGATTCCGGGACCTTGCGGAGGATCCTGCCTTTTTTGAAGAGCAATCCCTCGCCGACGCCTCCGGCCACGCCGAGATCGGCTTCCCGCGCCTCGCCGGGGCCGTTGACCGCACAGCCCATTACGGCGACGGTGATCTCTTTTTTGCAGTCCCGAAGCGCTTCTTCCACCCGGTTTGCCAGGGAGATCAGGTCGATCTTCGTACGCCCGCAGGTCGGGCAGGAGACGAAGCGCACCCCGCCGCGCAGCCCGAGCGCCCGGAGGATATCGAAGCCTGCCGGGACCTCCTCCTCGGGCGGAGCGGTCAGAGAGACGCGGATCGTGTCGCCGATGCCGCGCGCTAACAGGCTGCCGATCCCGATCGCGGATTTTACAAGCCCCATGCGCGGCGTCCCCGCCTCGGTCACGCCGAGGTGCAGCGGATAATCGCAGCGCTCCGAGGCGAGCTCGCAGGCTTCGATCATCGTTTCGACCGACGAGGATTTGATCGAGAGCACGATCTGATCAAAATCGAATTTTTCAAGCAGCGACGCGTGATAGAGCGCGCTCTCGCAGAGCGCCTGCGCCGTCGGCGCGCCGTATTTTGCGAGGATTTCTTTTTCGAGCGAACCGGAATTGACCCCGATGCGGATCGGGATCCTGTTCCGCCCGCAGGCCTGCGCAACGGCTTTGACGCGGTCGTCGGAGCCGATGTTGCCCGGATTGATCCGGATCTTGTCGATCCCGGCGGCGACCGATTCGAGCGCCAGTTTATAGTCAAAATGAATGTCCGCAACGAGCGGAACGGATACTTCTTTTTTGATGGCTTCGATCAGGCGGACCGCTTCGAAATTCGGGATCGCAACGCGGATGATCTCGCAGCCGGCTTTCTCGAGCCGCTTTGCCTGCGCGACGTTTCCCGCAAGATCCTCCGCGGGGACCGAGAGCATCGACTGAACGCTCACCGGCGCGCCGCCGCCGATCAAAACGCGCCCGACCGCAACCTGTTTCGTGTGTTTTCGCTTCATGCTATCCTCCCAGCCCCTTTCCGGTAAAGATCCGGACAAGGTCGTTGAAGGTGATCAGCACCATCAGCCCAATCAGCAGGATAAAGCCCGCCGCGTGGACCCAGCCCTCGTACTTCGGGCTGATCGGCTTGCCGCGGATCGCTTCGATCAGAAGGAAGAGGAACCTTCCGCCGTCGAGCGCGGGCAGCGGGAGAAGATTGACGATCCCGAGGTTGACCGTGATGACCGCCATCATCAGAAGGATGTTGTTGATCGCGGCGCCGAGCCCGCTTTCAAGGCCGATCGAGGCCGCCTGAGAGATCGCCTGGGCCGCGCCGACCGGGCCGGCAACGTCTTTGAGGCCGAAGCGCCCGGTCACGAGGCCGATCAGACTCGTCCAGACCATCCGCACGAGCGAGACGGTCTCCGAGAAGACCCGCCCGAGGAAGGAGAAGAAGGTTTTCTTCTCCGAATAGACGTAGAAATCGAGCGCGAGGAGCTCTTTTCCGTCCTCCTCCACGGTGTTGAAGCGGACGTTTTCAAAGGTCAGCTTTTCCCCGCCGCGCCGGACGACGAGATCGACGCTTTGCGGATCGGCGAGCGAGAGCGCAAAGCTCAGATCGCGGTCGTTGTGGATCCGGTAGCCGTCGATCGAATAGAATTCGTCCCCGGCTTCGAGCCCGGCCGCCTGCGTGGCGGAATTTTCCGTAAACTTCGCGATCGTTGTCGTAACGAAAACGTCCTTCTGCGAAAGCAGGATCGCAACGAACAGAAGTCCGACGATCATATTCATGATCGCACCGGCAACGACAACGATCATCCGCTTCCAGACGGATTTGTTGCCGAAGGCGCGTTCGTCTTCGCTGTCCTCGTCTTCCCCCTCCATCGCGCAAAAGCCGCCGATCGGGAAAAGCCGCAGCGAATACTTCGTTTCGCCTTTTCCGAAGGAGAAAATCTTCGGGCCCATTCCGAGCGCGAACTCGTTGACCTTGATCCCCGAGGCCTTCGCGGTGATGAAATGACCGAACTCATGGGCAAAGATGATGAAGCTGAAGAGGAATACGCCGATCAGAATCAATAATACAGTAGTCAAAAGAGGGCACCTGCCTTAAACGCTTGCACTTACGAATTCGCGCGCCGAACGGTCGGCGGCGAGGATGTTTTCAACCGTGAGCTCGCCGGAATAATCCCGGAGGACCGTTTCGTAGACGAGATCGCCGATCCGGTTGAAGGAAATTTCATCGCGCAGGAAGAGCGCAACGGCCGCTTCGTTGGCGCCGTTGACCGCCGCGGGCCAAAGTCCGCCGCGGCGCATCGCCTCCCGGCACGCCTTGTAGCATAAAAACGTTTCGGAATCGAGCTCATAGAACGTCAGCTTTCCCGAAGCGATCAGATCGAGCGGCGCCGCCGAAGACGGGGCGCGGCGCGGATACGTCAGCGCGTACTGGATCGGGATGCGCATATCCGGAACCCCGAGCTGCGCGATGACGGCGTTATCAATATATTCGATCATCGAATGGATGATGCTCTCGCGGTGAACGACGACGCCGATCTTCTCTTCGGGCAGATCGAACAGCCAGCCGGCCTCCATAACCTCGAGCCCCTTGTTCATCAGCGTAGCGGAATCGACGGTGATTTTATGACCCATGTTCCAGGTGGGATGGCGCAGCGCGTCGGCCGCCTTCATGTTTTCCAGCTGCGCGCGCGTTTTGCCGAAGAACGGCCCGCCCGAAGCGGTCAGTATGATGCGTTTCAGATCCGCGCGGTCGCGGCAGCCTTCGAGGCACTGGAAGATCGCGGAATGCTCGCTGTCGACCGGGTAGAGCGCAACGCCGTATTTCGCGAGCGCGGCTTTTACGAGCGCGCCGCCGGCGACGAGCGTCTCTTTGTTGGCGAGCGCGATCTGCTTTTTCGCTTCGATCGCCCGGAGCGTCGGCAGCAGGCCGACCATCCCCACAACGGCGTTGAGCAGCACCTCGACCTCTTCGGCGCAGGCGGCCTCGCAGAGGCCCTCCATGCCGGAGACGATCTTCGTATCCGTATCGGCAACGGCGATTTTCAGCTGTTTCGCCGCCGCTTCGTCGTAAACCGCGGCAAGAGCGGGGCGCCACTGGCGGATCTGCGCTTCGAGTCGTTCAATATTCCGGTTGGCCGCGAGGGAACGGACCGAAAGTCCCAGCGACTTTGCGACCTCCAGCGACTGAACGCCGATCGAGCCGGTGGAGCCTAAAACTCCGATGTTTCGTTTCATAAAAACCTCTTTCTGCGATCCGCTCAGAGCAGCACCGGGAGATACAGCGTGATCAGATACATCGCCGGCAGGGTAAACGAGACGCCGTCGAAGCGGTCGAGGATCCCGCCGTGGCCGGGGATCAGATTGCCGTAATCCTTAACGTCGTTCTCGCGCTTGATGACCGAGAAGGTAAGGTCTCCGGCGATCGAAAGCGGCGTTCCGACGAGCGAAAGGATCAGCAGCGCGGGATAGGAAAGGCTTTTTCCGAAAATCAGGCCGAGCAGATAACCGACCAGGCAGATCGCAGCGGCGCTGAACACGAAGCCGCCGATCACGCCCTCGACCGTCTTTTTCGGGCTGATCTTCGGGCAGAGCTTATGTTTGCCGAAGGCGCGCCCGCCGAAATAGCCGCCGATGTCCGCAAGCCACGAAATCAGCATGCCCAGAATGACGAGGATCATGCCCTCGATGCGGTCCTCGCGCGAGATGAGAAGGATCCCGGTCCCGAACGAAAGCGTCACCAGCGCCGTCATCCCGTAGAAGGCGAAGACCGCGCCGAACCGGTATTTCGGATAACAGAAGAGATTGATCACGAAGATCAGGAACGTAAACGCTGCGAAGGAAAGGAGCAGATACGGCGTTCCGAGCGTAAAGATCATCGCGCAGACGCCCGCCGCGCCGCAAAGCAGAAAGGCTGCGTTTCCGCGCAGCGCAAAGACGCCCGCAAGCTCGTACATCGCGATCAGCGCGATCAGCGCCACGGCGATCTCAAAGACGATCGGCAGATAGTACTGGCCGACAAAAATCGCGGCGGCAACGATCACGATGCCGACCGAGGAAAGAATCCGTTTGAGCATTTCAGACGCCTCCGAATCTGCGCTTGCGTTTTTGGTACTCCGCAATCGCTTTATCTAAATCGGCCGGCTTGAAATCCGGCCAGAGAATATCCAGAATCACGTATTCCGCGTAGGCGCTCTGCCAGAGGAGGAAATTCGAGATCCGCTGTTCCCCGCTCGGGCGGATGATCAGGTCCGGGTCCGGCTCGCCGGCGGTATACATCAGCGAGGAGAGGCGCGCTTCGTCGATCTCTTCGGGCGAAAGCTCGCCGTCTTTGACCAGCTGCGCCGCCTGCTGCGCCGCGCGGACGATCTCCGCGCGCCCGCCGTAGTTCATGGCGATATTGAGCGTCATGCCCGTACGGTTCTTCGAGACCTCGACCGTCTCGGCGATCAGCTCCTGCAGCGCTTTCGGGAAGGCGGAAACGTCGCCGAGAAAGCGCACCTTGATATCGTCGTTGAGGAAATCGCGCAGCGCTTCCTCGAGATACTGCCGAAACAAACCAAGAAGCGCACCGACTTCTTCGGCCGGCCGCTTCCAGTTCTCCGTTGAAAACGCGTATACGGTAAGATAACGGATCCCGATCGAACTGCAGTACCGCGTGATTTTTTTGAAGTTGGCGGCGCCGACCGTATGCCCCGCGGAACGCGGAAGCCCGCGCTTCTGGGCCCAGCGGCCGTTGCCGTCCATAATAATCCCAATATGGGAAGGAAGAAGCTCTCCCTTCCCACTTTCTTTTTTCTTTCTCATTTTTTAACTCACCTGCGGTGCTTTGACTTGCTGCACGGTGAAATCAAGGAAATCAGCCTGCTCCTCCCGCAAAAGGACCTTGCGTTGTAAAAGCACAGGCGGCGAAGATCCGCAGGACCTT
>CACZON010000148.1 GCA_902782805.1 Oscillospiraceae bacterium | reverse complement strand
TCTTAAAAGCAGGAAGTCCGCAAGATGAATTCCAGCAGATTTGAATCGGAAGACTGTCCGTGTTTCCGTTTTCGCAATGTCGCTTTTTCTCTCCCGATCCCGAGCGGAAAGAACTGCGCCCATTTCTATATTTCTTTTGCGTGGGGATTGAAAAGCAGCATCAATGCCGCGGCGGTAAAACCGAGCGAACAGACAAGAAGCAGCGGCGTGCTTCCAAAGCACTGTAGAACGATCCCGGCGAGCACAGACGCGATCGGGGTCAGACCCTGAGCAAAAATGCTGATGATACTCGTTACCTTGCTCAGCTTGTCCCGCTCCACCGTGCGCATCAGCGCCGTATTGAGCGGAACATTGACGCAGACAATGAAGAATCCGGTCAGCAGGCAGCCAAAACAGAACAAAACCAGGAATGCGTTGAGAGAAGCCCCGCGGGCAACGAATAGCCAGTAGCTTACCGTCATAACGATCATGACCGCGGCGGTTGCGCAAAGCCAGATCGCTGTTTTGCGGCCGCATTTTTCATCCTGTTTCCTCGCACTGAGGATCACCGAACCGATCAGGGAACTGATCCCGACGAGCATGCTGAAAACAGAAGACCAGAGCTCCGGGGTAAGGAACCCACTGAAGAGATAAGAATCCGAAGACGCGATATCCGTCTTTACGAAATAAGGAACGAAATTGCCCCAGACAGGAGTAATGAAAAAGTTGATAAACAGAGCCGCCGCGATGATCGCCATGATCGCTTTCTGCGTCTTTAAGTAGGAGATCCCCTCCCGCATATCTCCCAGCGCGAGCCGCAAAGTCAGCCTGCCTTCTTTCGGCGTATGAGCGCAGCGGATAAACATTTCCGAAACGCCGGAGAGCACGTAGCAGATACCGACCGCAAGGAAAAGCAGAATCACAGGCACCGCCGCATAAAGCACCCCCGCGAGCACGACCCCGAGGATCGTCAGAAACGCGCTTTTGAGCGAATAATACGCGTTCGCCTGCTGGAGCCGGTCTTGCGCCACGATTTCCGGCAAAAGCGCTCCGGCCGCCGGCGAAAAGATTCCGCTCACCGCGTTTCCGAGGATTCCGACTGCAAAAAGGATCGCGATATGGGCGCCCGGTTCACCGAAAAGCGCCATCAGAAGCGTTGCGAGCAGGATCAGCCCGCCCTTGAGATAGTCGCAGACAAACATGATCTTCGCCTTGCTGATACGGTCACCCAGAACGCCGCCGGCCGGCGTAAAGAGAAGGAGCATCGCGCCGCAGAGCGCCAGATAAAGTCCCTGAAGGAACGCGTTGTTGCCGCTGATCTCCAAAATGTAGAAGCTTACGGCGAAGCTGTAGAGCACCGAACCGAGCTCCGAAACGAGCGCACCGAAGAATACGAGCCGGAAATTCCTGCCGCGGAACACATTCCCTGCAGCGGGAGACGCGTTATTCATCCTGCAGAACCTCCTTCCACATCGAAAGCAGCTTCTCTTCTTCGAGCAACCGGATCATGTTCTCGAGGCTCTCCGCCGCGGTCGCGCCGAGACTGTCGCCGAAAATAATATCTTCGGAAGGATTCGTATACCGAAGTGCCGTCACGCCGTAGTCCGGCGCCGCGTCGAACTGCCGGGCAATTTTCCGCGCCTCTTTTAACAGCGCGAACGCTTCCGCCTGCGTATTCGTCCGGATCAGGGTACATGCTTTGAGAACCAGCAGCATCGCGTAGCATTTATCGGTCATATCGCGTCTATTCTCTTTCTTCAGGCCGCGCAGCGTATCCATCCACCAGGAAAGCATCTCCTGAGCAAGTTCGTTTTCACCCCGGATGCTGTAAACAAACACATAGCCGGTGACCGTATCGAACAGCGATAAGATCGCCCGAAGCATCGCCTGCGCGAGATAAGGCTCCGCTTCCCCGGGACGTTTCAAGTACACCGACAGAATACTTCCGATGGCTTCGTTGAAAATTCCGTCGGAATTGTGTGCTTTGAAAATTTCCAGGCCTTTTTCGAGCTCGCCCTGCCTTACGTATTGCGAGGCGATTTCGCCCCAGATAGTGATTTCGCTGACCCGCGGGTCGGTATTCTGTGCGATCAGCAGCCGCGCCTTAAAAAGAAGCTCCAGCGCCCGGTTCGATTCGACCCGGCTGTTGCTCCCTACGCTGAAAAGCTCGTAAACCTGCGCGCAGTTATGCACAACCTCAAAGGAATTCGGATACTTTTTCAGAGCCTTCTCCGCTTCCTCAAGAGCCTGCCGGTCCCGCGAGCGGCAGTATTCGAAAAGCCGTTTGATCGTAGATTCGATCCGGTTATCCTTCATTTTATAGCCAAGCAGCACATCTACGGAGGTATCGAAAAAGTCCGCCATCTCCACAATCAGTGACAGCTCCGGCACCGACATTCCCGATTCCCATTTATATACGGCTCCCGGAGTGACGCCGAGTACTTCGGAGAGCTGTTCCTGAGTCAGCTTCCGCTCTTTGCGGAAGATCCGGATATTCTCGGCAAGCGTTATTTTCATCGTCAGTTTCTCCTTTTTCGCTGTTTCTGATCGTATTATACCTGAGTCGAAACGAAAATGGAAGATACCGGTATTACTATTTATATGATTCTTTTTATACCGTTAGTATGAATTTTTAAAACCGATACCGCCGCTTTCAAAGGGCGTATCTTTCAAGAATCAAAGAATTATCCGTAAAGCTATTACGCTTTACACCTTAAAAACCATATTATTTATGAAAAAAGAGCTCCTTCCCGGTTCCGGGAAAGAGCTCTCATAGGTATGGCATCTAAGAAATTTACAGAGCTTCTACGATCTCCTTCGTATCGAGCGCGATCGCGAGCTCTTCGTTGGTGGGGATCACGAAAACCTTCACCTTCGAGTTTTTGCCGGTGATGTCGACCGTACCGCGGGTATTGTTCGCTTCTTCGTCGATCTCGATGCCCATCCATTCGAGGCCCCGTGTGCACATTTCGCGGATCTTCGGGTTGTTCTCGCCGATGCCCGCCGTGAACACGATGCAGTCTACGCCGCCCATCGCAGCGATATAGGCGCCGATGTATTTTTTGACGCCGTAGGTGAACATATCCAGAGCGAGCTGCGCGCGGTGATTGCCCTCGTCTGCCGCTGCGAAAAGATCGCGGAAATCGGAAGAAACACCGGAAACGCCTGCGACGCCGGATTTCTTATTGAGCATCGTCAGCGTTTCGGAAGCGGAAAGCCCCTCTTTATTCGCGATGAATTCGACGATCGCCGGATCCATGCTGCCGCAGCGCGTGCCCATCGGGACGCCCTCGAGAGGGGTCAGGCCCATCGAGGTATCCACGCATTTCCCGTCTTTGACCGCGGCGAGCGAAGAACCGTTGCCGAGGTGGCAGGTGATGATTTTCGTACCCTCTACTCTGCCGAGCAGCTTGAGCGCTTCGCCGGAAACGTAGCGATGGCTCGTTCCGTGGAAGCCGTAGCGGCGGATATGGTCTTCCTGATAGTATTTATACGGAATCGCATACATATAAGCATATTCCGGCATCGTCTGATGGAACGCGGTATCGAACACCGCAACCTGCGGCACGCCGGGCATCGCCTTTTCGCAGGCTTCAATGCCCATCAGGTTCGCCGGGTTATGGAGCGGACCGAGCGGGATGCATTCGCGGATCGCGTCTTTCACTTTTTCATCAACGAGCACGCTCTTCGAGAATTTATGGCCGCCGTGGAGCACGCGATGGCCGACCGCGTCGATTTCCTTCATCGAGGAGATCACGCCGTATTCTTCGCTGGTCAGCTTATCGAGAACGGCTTCCATCGCCTGAACGTGGGTCGGGAAATCCATCTCGCCCTTGAATTCCGGCTTGCCGTTTTTCGGCGTATGGGTCAAAAAGCCGCCAATGCCGATGCGCTCGCAGGTACCCTTCGCCGCGATCTGATTGGTATCCATATCGATCAGCTGATATTTGAGCGACGAGCTGCCCGCGTTGATGATCAAAATATTCATAGAAAATGCCCTCCGTACGTTATGATTCCGATTGTAAAACATCACAAAATGCTGTATTATTATCATAATACAACGAACATGGAAATTCAAGGAGTTTTGCGCAAAATGAATTCAAAATGCCGTATTTTCGGAATTGTCTGCGAATTCAACCCGCTCCACCTCGGCCACGAAGCGCTGCTGCGTGCCTGCCGGGAAGCCGGCGCGGATAGAATCGTCTGCGCGATGAGCGGAAATTTCGTACAGCGCGGCGAGGCCGCCGTTTTTTCGAAATGGGCGCGCGCAAAAGCCGCTGTCGCCTGCGGAGCGGACCTCGTGCTCGAAATCCCGAGCTCGTTTGCCGCGGCCGGCGCGGAACGCTTTGCGCTCGGCGCGGTCGCGCTCCTTCGGGAAGCCGGCGTCGAAACACTCGCATTCGGCGTTGAATCCGCGAAGTCACAGGAGCTTTCGGAACTTGCCGAGTTCTTCCGATCCGACCGTTTTTCCGAAATTCTGCCGAAAAAGCTTTCGAGCGGCGTCTCCTTTCCGAAAGCGCGCGAAGAAGCTGCGCGCGAAGTGCTGGGCGAGCGTGCGGCCGCAATCCTGCGCGAGCCGAACCACATCCTCGCGATCGAATACCTCAAAGCGGCGAAAACGCTCGGATATTCCCCCGAGGTTTTCGCGTTTCCCCGCCAAAACGCCGCCCACGACTGCGGCAACGCTTCCGGATTTGCGGCAAAGCCGCTGCGCGAAGCGCTGCTGCGCGGCGAATTCCCCGCCGAAGCCTTCCCCGTTGCCGCGCGGGAAATCTTTCAATCGGAGATCGACGCAAAAAAAGCGCCCGCCTCGCTCTCTTTCTGCGAGCGCGCGATCCTCTCGCGCCTGCGCGCCGGGGGAGCCGATGCGTTCCGCGGCGTTTCCGATCTGAGCGAAGGGATCGAAAATGCGATCGCGAAGGCGGCGAAAACCGCCGTTTCTCTCGAGACGCTCTACGACAGCGCGAAATCGAAGCGCTATTCCCACGCGCGCATCCGCCGCCTGACCCTCGCGGCGTTTCTCTCCCTGCGGGAAAACCCTGCCCTGCCGCCTTATCTCAAACCGCTCTGGGCAAACGAATCCGGGCGCTCGCTTCTCTCCGGAATCGGGAAGACCTCTTCTCTCCCGATCCTGACGAAGTTTTCCGAGCGGGAAACGCTTGCGCCCGAAGCGCTTGCACTCTATCTCGAAGAATGCCGCCTGACCGACCAATACGCCCTGATGCTCCCCATCCCCGCCCCCTGCGGCGAAGAGCAGACGCACAGCTTTTCCGTATCCCGATAACGAACGATCCCGAAACCTTCCCGCATGACGGGAAGGTTTTTTCATCTTTTCCCGAACTATCCAAAAAGTATTGGAATATTTCCTCCGAAAATGCTACTTAAGAAGTGAAAGGACCTTTCAAAAGCTCACAAAGGAGGCGAAACGATGGAGGATTTCGAGATCGTAGCGCTCTATCTGCGGCGCGATGAATCGGCGATTTTGGAAACCGAGCAAAAATATGGTGCCGCAATCAAGGCGCTCGCGCAAAATCTGCTTGGG
>CACZON010000147.1 GCA_902782805.1 Oscillospiraceae bacterium | reverse complement strand
TTTCGTCTGGGGCGTTACGAATTCGTTGAGCAGCGCCGCGATCATTTCGATCCCGCGCGCCGCACCGGCGCCGGTGTGACTGCCGGGGTGGAAATTATACATCGCCTCGGGCAGAAGCTCTAAATTGCGCAAATCCTCGGAAAAAGCTCTTCTCGCAAAATCAACCGTCTCCGGCGTCTGCGAGCAGGGATTGAGCGTATAGGGTGCGTGCGCCAAAATCGGCGCAAAACGGTTTTCCTTCATCAGCTCACGCAGTGAAGAAGCGTCGGCGGGATCCCAGGTTTTCGCGCTGCCGCCGCGGGGATTGCGCGTAAAGAACTGAAACGTATCCGCACCGATCGAAAGCGCCTCTTTTCCCATATGCAGAAATCCTTTTGAAAACGATAAATGACAGCCGATATGAAGCATTCCGCTCTCCCCTTTCAGCTTCTATTTTAACCGGTTTCGTCCTTTTCGGCAAGTGTTATTCCCCCGCCGAGCGGCATATACATAGAGCAAAGCCGCAGATTGGAGGAAGAAAAAATGACGCAGTTTTACCCCGAAGGGAACCGGATCCATCAGGAAAAGAACGATCTGGCTTTTTCGAGCCTCGCTTCGCTCTCGGAGGCGATGGCGCGCGGAGAAATCCTCGAAGCCGTTGCAACGCTCTGCGACAGCGAGCATAATCTTCATCTCTCCCTCGGCCGATTCCACGGGATCATCCCCCGCGAGGAAGGCGCGATCGGGATCCTGGAAGGAACCGTTCGCGATATCGCGCTGATCTCCCGCGTCAACCGGCCGGTCTCCTTTCTGATCCGCGAGATCACCGAACGCGGCGGCGAGCCGCTTTTGATCCTCTCGCGCCGCGCGGCGCAGGAAAAATGCCGTGATCAGTATCTCTCGGCGCTCAGGCCAGGAGATATCATAAGCGCAAAAGTTTCCCATCTGGAGCCGTTCGGCGCATTTCTCGATATCGGCTGCGGGATCCCCGCCCTGCTGCCGATCGATCTGATTTCCGTTTCCCGGATCCGCCATCCGAAGGAGCGGTTTTCGCCGGGGATGGAGATCCGCGCGATCGTAAAGACGAACGACAACGGCCGGATCACGCTGTCCTTTAAGGAACTGCTCGGCACCTGGGAGGAAAACGTCCGGTTCTTTTCGCCAGGCGAAACGGTCGGCGGGATCATCCGCTCGGTGGAAAGCTACGGCGTTTTCGTGGAATTATCGCCGAATCTGGCCGGGCTTGCCGAGCCGAAGGAAGGCATCGCTCCCTCACAGAAGGCAAGCGTTTACATCAAGAGCATCCTGCCGCAACGCATGAAGATCAAGCTCATCATCATCGATTCGTTCGACGTGCCGCAAAAGCCAGCGCCGCCGCGCTACTTTTTCGAAGGATCCCATATCCGCTCCTTCTGCTATTCCCCGCCCGGCGCACCGAAGCGGATCTATACCGAGTTTTTATAAAAAGGAGAACGAAAACAGGAAACCGGCGCGGCCGTTATCGGTCACGCCGGTTTTTCTCAGCCGCATCGGATTCTTGGGGGCCAAGATCCGACTCCGCGATTTCTTGGGAAAAATGAGATCCTTTCCGCAAGCCCAAAGGCGAAAGCATCCGGACGTTCTGCGCCGCTTTACGCCATGAACGCTTCGATCTCATCCGGATCCTTGATGATATCTTTCGACAAAACCTCGCACCCATCCTCCGTGATCAGAAGATCATCTTCGATGCGGATGCCGATCGCTTCTTCATCGATGTACAATCCCGGTTCATTGCTGATGACCCAACCGGGCTCAAGCACGTCGCCCGCGAGGGAAATATCATGCACGTCGATCCCGATGGGATGGCTCACGCTGTGCATGTAGTACCGACCCACCTCGGAGACGTCCTTGATCATGCCCAAGGCGATCAGGCCTTCCCCGAGGACACGGCGCGCGATATCGTTCAGATCCTTTGTGGTGATCCCCGGTCTCGCGGCCGCGGCGACCGCCTCGTTCGCCTTGAGGACCAGCTCATAGATTTCACGCTGTCTCGGGCTGAACTTTCCGTTCGCCGGGTAGGGCCGTGTTATATCGCTGCTGTAGTTTTCAACCTTTACGCCCAGGTCCAGCAGGATTAGCGTACCGTCCTGAACCTCGCAGTGGTTTGTATCGTAGTGCATCATGCAGCCGTTGATGCCGGAGCCGGCGATTGTAGGAAATGCCTGGCGTTTCGCGCCGAGCCGTCTGCACGTATACTCAAAATCTGCCTGCACCTGATATTCCATCATGCCCGGCTTCAGATTCTTCATCACGAATTCCAGACCCTGGCGGGTAATATCGACCGCTTTACGGATACGTTCCGCCTCCTGCGCGTCTTTCCGTTCCCGAAGCGGCACACAGGCCGTATGCAGGTCTTTCAGGATCACCTGCGGATATGCCCGGCGGAATCTTTCCGCCATTACCAGATTGTAATCCGGCAGATCGTTCATCGCGCAGCGGTACATATCGAAATACGCCCGCTCCACACGAAAGCGCCCCAGAAAGCTGCCGATCGCATCTTCCAGGCGATCCATATAGCGTACGTCTTCGATCCCGGAAATACTCCGGACCTCCTCCCTGGTGGGCATCTTTCCGGTCCACCGCTCGGAGTGCGGATCCGGCTCTTCGATAAACAGAATCTCCCGCGTTTTCCCCTCCGTCTTATAAGCCAGAAACGCCGTGTTTTCCCGCTCCAGCCCCGTTAAGTAAAAGTACTGGCTGTTGACCGCGAAATCGAAATAATCGTCCTCGTTGGTATGGATGGGGATGCCGGCATAGGCGATCACCAGGGTGTTTTCTTCGAGCGTCTGATACAGCTTTTCCCTGTGCTCTTTAAACGACATGATGTTTTCTTCCTTTCTTTGATCCTGCGCGATTCCGATCCATGATCCGATCCGCGTTTATTCGGCTTTTTCGAGATAATGGTTACAGAAATCCTTCATACAGCATTTTTCGCACTGCGGCCGGCGGGCGATGCAGACCGCGCGCCCGTGCAGAACGAGGCGGTGGCAGAAATCGTTCGCCTCTTCCATCGGCAGGATCGCGCGCAGATCTTTTTCCACCTTGAAGGGTTCTTTGTTTTTCGTCAGCCCCAGCAGCGAGCAGATCCGGATACAGTGGGTATCGGTAACGACCGCAGGCTTGCCGAAAATATCGCCGACAACGAGGTTCGCGGTTTTTCGCCCCACACCCGGCAGTGTAACGAGCGCTTCGATCGTATCGGGCACCTCGCCGCCGAAGCGGTCGCGCAGCGCAAGACACATCGCGTAAATATCGCGAGCCTTCGTTTTATAAAGCCCGCAGGAATGGATATAAGGCTCGATCTCTTCGGCGCTCGCGGCACAGAATGCGTCGACGTCCGGGAAACGCTCGAACAGCGCCGGCGTTACGAGATTGACGCGTGCGTCGGTACATTGCGCCGCAAGCCGCGTTGCGATCAGCAGCTCGAGCGGTTTCTGATAAGTCAGCGAGCATTGCGCCCCGGGATATTCCGCTTTGAGAGCGTCCACGGCACGGCGTGCTTTTTCTTTGAGCTCCATTTTCATCACCCGAGCTTATTATAGCGGAGCTTTCTCCGCTTTGCAACGCCCTTTTACAAAATCAGACGGCTGAGGTTTTCCACCTCCGCGGCCGCCTCCTCTTTCAGCAGCGAATCGTAGGAATAGAGCATGAAGCCGTCGAACTGCGCCTCGCGCCCGACGGTCAGCTCGGTCGCGAGAATCTCGTCGCTCTCCTGCCAGGCACCGTCTTCCTCATCACTCCCGGCCTTATAGACGCCGAGCCCGAGATAGAGTTTTACCGTTTCACTGCATACCGTTTCGCGCCAGCGCAGCGCCGTTTCGGAAAACGGCAGGTGAGTATTATGTAAACCGACGTAGAGCTGCGGGCAGAGATAATCGACGTAGCCGGAAACCGCGCCCCATACGGCGACGTCGGCGCAGAGGCGCTCGTCGTTTTCGAAATTTCCCTGCGGCGAAATGCCGAAGACCGCAATGGGATTTTCTTTTTTGACCGCCGCGTATACGCCGGCGATCAGCGTATTGATATTTTGTTTTCGCCATTCGTGTAAAGGCAATGCACTTTCCAAAGAAAAAATGTAGGATTGATAGGCGCGTTCGTCGATCGCAGCGTCTTCGGCGGGATAAAAATAATCGTCGAACTGGATCCCGTCGACCGCATAATCGCGCACGATCTCGGCAACGCCTTCGATGATGAACCGCCGCACTTCTTCATATGCCGGATTCATATAATACGCGCCTTCGTACTCCATCAGGTAATCCCGCTTCGTTTCGTCCTCCTTCCAGAGCGTACAGGGGCTGTTTTCCGCAAAATTCTCCGGAATCCGGGCGCTTGAGATCCGCAGCGGGTTAACCCAGGCATGCAGCGCAAGACCTGCTTCGTGAGCAAGCGAGGTCATGATTTCAAGCGGATCGAAGCCGGGATCCTTCCCCTGCTCGCCGGTGAGGACGTGGGAAAAGGGATAGAGCTTCGAGCGATAGAGCGCGTCGGCAAACGGCCGCACCTGTACGATCAGCGTATTGAGCCTCAGGCGCAGCGCGGTTTCGAGGATCTCGCGGAATTTGGCGGTAAACTTCTCTTCGGTATCGAGCCCCGTGAGCGTCATGCAGGGAATCCAGACCGCCCGCATTTCGCCGGAAGGCGCAGAAACGGCGGCAGTTTCCAGGATTTTTTCCCCTTCGGACCGCACGGCGGATCCGTCTTCATCAGAAGACGCGGGAAGCGCCGACTTCGCTTCTTCGAGCGCGAGCAGCTCCTCTGCCTCGAAGATTTCGCCCTCCAGCGAATCGTCGGCGGATTCGGCCGAAAGCGCCTTTCCCCTTTGGAAAAGCAGGGTCAGCAGCAGCGCCGCCGCGAGCAGAAAAAGGGTTACAAGCCTCCCGCGGCGCAGGAAAAGGCGAAAAAGCTTTCGGGAAAATCTCAATCGGTCCGCCCCCTTTTCTGCCATATATATGCCGTTTTTGAGGCGCGTATTCTTCCGCCGAAACCGCGAAAAAAAGGAGAAGGCGAAACGCCTTCTCCTTTGACTGTGAGCTTCTTATCCTTTGACCACGATGTTGACGAGCTTTTTCGGAACGTAGAGCTCCTTGACGATCGTCTTGCCGGCCGTCGCCGCGCGGATCGCGGGTTCTTCCTTTGCGAGCGCGATCGCCTCGGCCGCATCGATGTCGGCCGGGATCGAGAGGCGCGCGCGGACCTTGCCGTTGATCTGGGCAACGATTTCCACCGTTGCGTCGAGGCATTTTTCCGGATCGTACTGCGGCCAATGCTGATCGGTCACGCGTTTTCCGAAGTTCATGACCTCCCAGAGCTCTTCGGTCACGTGCGGAGCAAAGGGATTGAGGAGGATGAGGAAATCGCGCAGTTCGGCGTGATTGATCCTGCCCTCGTTATAGATCGTATTGAGCACGGTCATGAAGGCGGCAATCGCCGTATTGTACTTCATGCTCTCGATATCTTCCGAAACTTTGCGGATCAGCTTGTGCATCATCGATTCAAACGCGGGGCTGTACGTTTCGCCGGGGGTCGCGATTTCCTGGAGACCCCAGACGCGGTCGATAAAGCGCTTGCAGCCCTTGACGCTGTTTTCCGACCAGGGCGCTGCTTTTTCGTAATCGCCCATAAAGAGGACGTACGTTCTCAAAACGTCGGCGCCGTATTCGTCAACCACTTCGTTCGGATCGACAACGTTGCCCTTCGATTTGCTCATCTTGTCGCCGTCGGGTCCGAGGATCAGGCCCTGCGCCGTGCGCTTTTTGTAGGGCTCGGGGAACGGGACGACGCCGATATCGTAGAGGAACCGGTGCCAGAAACGCGAATAGATCAGGTGGCGGGTAACGTGTTCCATACCGCCGTTGTACCAATCGACCGGGCCCCAGTATTTCATCTTGTCGTAATCGGCAAGCGCCGTATCGTTATGAGGATCCATATAGCGCAGGAAGTACCAGGAGGAACCGGCCCACTGCGGCATGGTATCCGTTTCGCGCTTTGCAGCAGCGCCGCACTTCGGGCACTTGCAGTTGACAAAGGAATCGATCTTCGCAAGCGGGCTTTCGCCGTCGGAACCGGGCTCGAAGTTTTCAACCTGCGGCAGCTTCAGCGGGAGCTCCTCGTAAGGAACGGCGACCATTCCGCAGTTTTTGCAATGGACGATCGGGATCGGCTCGCCCCAATAGCGCTGGCGGTTGAAAGCCCAGTCCTTCATTTTGTACTGGACACCCTTTTCGCCGATGCCCTTTTCGCCGAGGTATTCGATCATCTTTTCGATCGAATCCTTTTTGTTGTCGAGCCCGTTGAGGAATCCGGAATTGACCATCTCTCCGTCGCCGGTATAAGCCTCTTTTTCGATATCGCCGCCCTTGATTACTTCGATGATGTCGATGCCGAATTTCTTCGCGAATTCCCAGTCGCGCTGATCGTGAGCCGGAACGGCCATGATCGCGCCGGTACCGTAGCCCATCATAACGTAGTCGGAAATATAGATCGGGATCTCCGTATTGTTGACCGGGTTGACCGCGCGCAGGCCGTTGAGCTTCACGCCGGTTTTTTCCTTGACGAGCTGTGTGCGCTCGAATTCCGTCTTCTTCGCACATTCGTCGCGGTAGGCTTCGACCTCGGCGTAGTTTGAGATCCGATCCTTATACTGTTCGAGCAGCGGATGCTCCGGCGCCATGACCATAAAGGTAACGCCGAAGAGGGTATCCGGGCGAGTGGTGTAGATGCGGAGTTTTTCATCGGTACCGGCCAGCGGGAAGTTGACGAAAGCGCCTT
>CACZON010000146.1 GCA_902782805.1 Oscillospiraceae bacterium | reverse complement strand
AGACGCTTCCCTGCGTCAACGAGCTCGACGACGGATACCTCGACTTTATCATCCGCGGCGAAGACAGCGTCGTCGCACACTGGCTGCGCGCCGGAGCCGACGGATTCCGGCTGGACGTGGCCGACGAACTGCCGGACGAATTCATCGCGCTGCTGCGCAAGCGGCTCAAGGAGATCAATCCGCAGGCGCTTTTGATCGGCGAAGTCTGGGAGGATGCCTCCAATAAAATCAGCTACGGTCAGCGCCGCCGATATTTTACCGCCGGCGAGCTCGATTCGGTTATGAACTATCCGTTCCGCAACGCGATCCTCGATTTCGTCTGCGAACGAGACGGAGGATTTGCGTTCCGCAGCCGCATCATGGATCTTGCGGAAAACTATCCTCCGCAGGTTCTCCATACGCTGATGAACATGCTCTCGACCCACGATACCCCGCGTCTGCTCTCTGCCCTCTCCCCGGCGCCGCCTCCCGAGCACAAACAGGACCGGGCTCACTGGCGGATGGAGGAAGAGGCGCGCGTGATCGCGCAGCGCCGGCTCTTCTGCGCGGCGTTCCTCCAGTTCGTCCTTCCGGGGATGCCCTGCATCTACTACGGCGACGAGATCGGAACCGAAGGATACGAAGATCCCTTCTGCCGCAAATACTTCGACTGGGACAGGGTCAACGGAGAAAACACGATCCTCGCGTTTTTCCGCACGCTCGCGGCGCTTCGCGTACGGGAAGCTGCGCTCCAAACCGGGACGCTGAAGATTGAAACCGACGGCGCGGGACGGGTCTTCCTTTACCGGACCCTCGGCGGCGAGACGCTGCGCGCCGCGGTCAATCTGGGAGAACCGCTTGCCGTTTCTCCGGGCGGAACGTTTCTCTTTTCACAAAATTGCGAAGAAAAAGACGGCGCCGCCGTCCTTTTGAAATACGGATTTTTCCTTGAAAAACAGAACGGAAAGGATGGAAAACGACATGAGTGAAACGAAGGTTCGAATCCAGGACGATCTCTACGAAGCGGTCAACGGAGAATGGCTCGAAACGGCCGTGATTCCCGATGACAGACCGGTGACCGGCGGATTCTCCATTCTGGATCAGGACGTTGAAAAAACCATGATGGCGGATTTCAGAGCATTCGCAGCCGGCGAAAAGACCTCCGAGATTCCCGAAATGCGATATGCGGTCGCGCTTTATCGAAAAGTGCTGGACACCGAGCGCAGAAACCGCGAAGGCATCGCTCCGGTTCTGCCGCTTCTTGAAAAGATCCGTGCGATCCGTACGGCCGAAGCGCTCAACGAAGCCGCCGCCGATCTTTACCTCTCCGGAATCGATCTTCCGATCCAGCTGGAAGTCGACGCCGATATGCAGGATGCAACCAAGAATTCGATGATCGTAATGGGTCCTTCGATCATCCTGCCGGACACTACCTACTACGCAGAAGAAAACCCCGCCGGGAAACAGCTTCTCGCTGTTTATTCCGACATGGCGGCCAAAGTGCTCGCGTATACGCCTCTCGGCGAGGAGGAACAGAAAGAATACCTCCGCGATACGCTCGCCTACGACGCCCTGATCGCGAAGAAGGTCAAGAGCCGGGTGGAATGGTCCGAATACTATAAATGCCACAATCCCATGAGCGCAGACGACGTTGCCGCCTGCACGGCGCCTTTCGATCTCAAAAAGCTCCTGTCCGGTCTCTACGCGGAGAACGCCCCCGAAACGCTGATCGTATACGATCCCCGGGCGATCAAAGAAATGAACGGATATTTCTGCGAAGAAAACCTTGCGCTCTATCTCCATTGGGCCTACGTCAAGGCGCTGCTGCGCTCCACCGCTTATCTCTCGGAAGAGCTGGCCTCGCTCGGCCGTACGTACAGCCGGGCGCTCACCGGCGTCGCTTCCGATCCTGCGCTGGATAAGCAGGCGTATCAGACGGCGTCGCGCATGTATTCCGAGCCGGTCGGCGTCTACTACGGAAGGACCTATTTCGGCGAAGCGGCAAAGAAAGACGTTGTCGATCTTGTAAAAAAGATCATTGAAACGTATAAGCTGCGGATGCGGAAGAACACCTTCCTCGCACCCGCCACCAAGGAGCAGGCGATCAGGAAGCTTTCGACGATCGTGATCAAGATGGGCTATCCGGACGAAATCAAAGAGATCTGGTCCCGGCTCGTCTTCGATGAGAACGATTCTTACTTCGATGTGATGCGCCGATTATCCGCGATCCGTCAGAAGGACATGCTCGACCGGCTGTTAAAACCGGTCGACCGCACGGAATGGGTCATGCCGGGCCATATGGTCAACGCCTGCTACAATCCGAGCACCAACGATATCACTTTCCCCGCCGCGATCCTTCAGAAACCGTTCTACGCACTTTCGCAGAGCGTCAGCGAAAACCTCGGCGGCATCGGTGCTGTCATCGGCCATGAGATCTCCCACGCTTTCGACAACAACGGCGCCAATTTTGACGAAAACGGCAATTTGAAAAACTGGTGGACCGAGGAAGATTTCAAAGCCTTCAAGGATCTGACGAAGGAAATGATCGATCAGTTCGACGGGATCGAATATCACGGCGGAAAGGTCAACGGCGAGCTGGTTGTCAGCGAGAATATCGCCGACAACGGCGGTATGGGCGTAACGCTGGAAATCATGCATACGCTGGAACAGCCCGATTTTGAGGCGTATTTCATCAACTGGGCGCGGGTCTGGTGCCTCAAGGCTAAGGAAGAATACGTTCAGCTGCTGCTGGCGAGCGACGTTCATTCCCCGGCCGGCCTGCGCGCAAATATGCCTCCCCGAAATTTCAGCGAATGGTACGAAGCCTTCGGCGTTACCGAAAACGACCGGATGTATCTCGCGCCGCAAAAGCGCATCAGCATCTGGTAATCCTGAAAAAAGCATCAAAAAAACGGACTGCACACAGCAGTCCGTTTTTGTTTTTTCCGTTATTCCGACGTTTTGTTTTTTTCCGGCAGACGCGCGTAGATTCGGTTGAGATGGCGATAATACGCACAGTCGAGCGATTCCATCTGATCGCGGGACAGCCGGTACTGCCAGTTCCCCTGCGCCCGTCCCGGTGTATTGATGCGCGTATCCGCGCCGTAGCCCAAAAGATCCTGCACCGGGAAAATCACCGTTTCGGCGCGGCTCATCATCAGCGCGCGGATCGTTGCGGCGCAGGCGTCCTTCGGATCGCCGAGGTAATCGAGCGCGGCCTTCCGCGTCCCGTCGTCGATTTCCCACCAGAAGCCGAGAAGCGTGTTGTTGTCGTGCGTTCCGGTATAGGCCGCAAGGTTCTCGCGGTAGTTATGCGGCAGATGCGGCGACAGCGGATTGCCGTCGAACCCGAACTGGAATACCGCCATTCCGGGATAACCGCTCATGGCGAGCAGCTCGCGGGTCCGGTCGTCGATGATACCGAGATCCTCTGCGAGGATCAGCTTTTCGCCGGAAACGCTGCGGAACGCTTCGATCAGCTTTTCGCCGGGGCCTTCCTCCCAGTTCCCGAATTTTGCCGATTCTGCGTCGGCGGGAATGCTCCAGTAATTTCCGATCGCGCGGAAATGGTCGATGCGGATCCCGTCGAAGAGCGAGAGCATATAGGAAAGACGCGCTTTCCAATAGGCAAAGCCGTCTTCTTCCATCCGCTTCCAGTCGTAGAGCGGATTGCCCCATTTCTGGCCTTCCTCGCTGAAATAATCCGGCGGTACGCCGGCGATGAACGAGGGCTTTAGGTCTTCACCGAGCTGGAACTGCTTCGGCGCGCGGTATACGTCGTAACTGTTGATGGAAACATAGAACGGCAGATCCCCGAGGATCGAAATTCCCCGCGCGTTCGCATAGGCGTGCAACGCCTGCCACTGGCGGTGAAACTCAAATTCGATCCACTGCCAGGCGAACAGATCGTCTGCCGAAGGTTCTTTTTCCCATTCCTGCCAGAGCCGTCCGCCGTTTGCCTCGAGCGTCGCGAAGAACCGGGCGGCGCCTTCGAGATCGGGATTTTCCTGCAGGAAGCGTTCGACCGGCGCGCGGTCTTTCAGGCAAAGCGCCGCTTTTTTCAGGAACGGATAACGTTTTTCCCGCAAGGTCTCGTAATGGCAAAGATACGGATCGGCGATCTTCTGCGCTTCGAGCTCCGCTTTCGTCACGAGTCCTTCCTCAAAGAGCGTTTCGGGATCGATGAAAAACGGATTTCCTCCGAACGAAGAATAGGACATATAGGGCGAATTATGCTCGTCGGCGACGCCGATCGGCAATACCTGCCAGAGCGAAAATCCGCCTCCTGCGAGCAGATCGACGAAGCGGCGCGCCTCTTTTCCGAAGACGCCGCAGCCAAAGTCACCGGGAACGGAAAACAACGGTAATAAAACTCCGCTTTGACGATTCAAATGAAACCACCTCGCAGACTATCATACTCCAAAATGCGAAAAAGTGCAATACAATGGCAAAAAGTGCGGACCATACGGAAAAATAGTTTGCGTTTGCTCTGTTAAATCCGAAAGATCCATGATATAATGAAAAAAAGACGTTTTCAATCAAAGGGAGGATTTTTCGATGGACTATCAGGCAGAGTATCAAAACTGGCTCGAGAAAGCTGCGGAACCGGAAATTCTCGAAGAACTCAAAGCGATGGACGGCGCAGCCGTCCAGGACGCTTTTTACCGCGAACTCGAATTCGGCACCGCCGGCCTGCGCGGTGTGATCGGCGCCGGAACGAACCGCATGAATCTCTATACCGTCGGCAAGGCAAGCCAGGGGCTTGCGAATTACGTCCTTCAGAACTTCAAAGAAGCGCCGTCGATCGCCGTTTCGATGGACAGCCGCATCAAATCCGACTATTTCAGCCGCGTTGCAAGCGCGATCTTCGCCGCCAACGGGATTAAAGTTTATATCTATCCCGAGCTGATGCCGACCCCCTGCCTCTCCTGGGCGGTCCGCCGCCTCGGCTGCAGCGCGGGAATCATGGTTACGGCGTCCCACAATCCCGCCCAGTACAACGGCTATAAAGTATACGGCGCGGACGGCTGCCAGATCACGACCGAAGCGGCCGACGCGATCCTCGGCGAAATCGAAAAGCTCGATCTTTTCGCCGACGTAAAAACGATGCCGTTCGAGGAAGGCCTTGAGAAGGGTCTGATCGAATGGATCGGCGAAGACGTCTATACCGAATTTACCGAACAGGTCAAGAATCAGTCCGTCCTCTTCGGCGACGAAATCGACCGCGACGTTGCGATCGTCTATACGCCCCTCAACGGTGCAGGATTAAAGCCGGTACTGCGTGCGCTGCGCGAAACCGGATTTACCAACATCACCGTTGTAAAAGAACAGGAACAGCCCGACGGGAATTTTCCGACCTGTCCCTATCCGAACCCCGAGATCCGCGAAGCGATGGCGCTCGGCCTTGAGTACTGCGAAAAAACAGGAGCCGACCTGCTGCTCGCGACCGATCCGGATTCCGACCGCTGCGGCATCGCCGTCAAAGACGCCGAGGGTTACCGCCTGATCTCCGGCAACGAGCTCGGACTGCTCCTTCTCAACTTCATCTGCGAACAGCGTAAAAAACACGGCAGGATGCCGGAACACCCCGTTTTCGTAAAATCGATCGTAACGACCGATCTCGCCGGAAAAGTCGCCGCACATTACGGCGTTGAAACGGTCAACGTTCTGACCGGATTCAAATATATCGGCGAAGTGATCGGACGCCTCGAGGCGCAGGGACACGAAAGCGACTATATCTGCGGCTTTGAGGAATCCTACGGCTACCTGACCGGTTCCTACGTCCGCGATAAGGACGCCGTTGACGCCGCGTTTATGATCTGCGAGATGTTCGCCTATTACAAGACCCGCGGAATCAGTCTCCTTCAAAAGCTTGCGGAGCTCTATTCCCTCTACGGATACGTCAAAAACGCCGTTTACAGCTTTGAATTCGACGGCAGCTCTGGGATGCTCAAAATGCAGGAACTGATGAAGAAGTTCCGCCTCGGGCTTTCCGAAATCGGCGGCAGAAAGGTTGAAAAATCGCTCGACTACGGTCCCGGCCTGAACGGTCTTCCGAAAGCGGACGTGCTTCAGTACTTCCTTGAAGACGGCAGCGCCGTAATTATCCGCCCGAGCGGAACGGAGCCGAAGCTCAAGATCTACGTAACCGCGAGCGGCAGCGACGAGACCGCTGCGAAAGCCGCGGAAAAGGAAATCGTCGATTTTATGAAGACGCTCCTCTGATTGAAACATCAAAAAAGTGCCGGCTGTGCAGATTCGCACAGCCGGCTTTTTCGATCGATTCGGTTTTACAGTCTCGCGATCAAGGCTTCTCGTTCTTTTTCGTAGCCCGGTTTTCCGAGCAGCGCAAACATGTTTCGCTTATACGCCTCGACACCCGGCTGATTGAACGGATTGACGCCGGAGATATAGGCGCTCACACCGCAGGCAAACTCGAAGAAATAGAAGAGCTCACCGAGCGAGAATTCGTCTTTGGCGGGAAGATCGACGCGGAGATTCGGAACGCCGCCGTCCGTATGGGCGAGAACGGTCCCTTCCATTGCATTCTTGTTGACAAAATCGACCGTCTTTCCGGCAAGATAATTGAGTCCGTCCAGATCGACGGGCTCCTCTTTCACGGTCAGCTCGCCGTCGGTTTTTTCAACGTTGAGCACCGTCTCGAAGAGGATCCGCGCACCGTCCTGGATAAACTGACCCATCGAATGAAGATCCGTGGTCAGATCGACCGACGCCGGGAAGATTCCCTTCTGGTCTTTGCCTTCGCTCTCGCCGTAAAGCTGTTTCCACCATTCCGAGACGTAGTGGAGCGCAGGCTCGTAGTTTGCGAGGATCTCAACACTCTTTCCCTTGCGGTGGAGAATATTGCGCGCTGCGGCGTAGAGCAGCGCGTCGTTTTCGGCAAACGGTTTTTCGATCGCAGCTTTCCGGGCGCAGGCAGCGCCTTCCATCAGCTTTTCGAGATTCGCGCCGCAGACCGCGATCGGCAGCAGTCCGACCGCCGTCAGAACAGAGAATCGCCCGCCGATGTCGTCCGGAACGACGAATTCTTCGTAGCCTTCCTCATCGGCAAGCTTTTTGAGGCTTCCGCGGGCTTTATCCGTTGTAGCGTAGATCCGGCCGGCCGCTTCTTTTTTACCGTACTTTTTCTCGAGCTTCTCTTTGAAAACGCGGAACGCGATCGAAGGCTCGGTCGTCGTACCGGATTTTGAGATCACGTTGACGGAAAAATCGCGTTCGCCGATCACGTCGAGGAGCGAAAGCAGATAGTCCGTGCTGATATTATTGCCCGCAAAATAGATTTCCGGGGCTTTGCGAACCTCCGGAGGAAGCTCGTTGTAGAATGTTCCGCGCAGGAAATCGATCGCCGCGCGCGCCCCGAGATAAGATCCGCCGATCCCGATCACAACGAGCACCTCGGAATCGCTTCGGATCTTCTGCGCCGCGTTGCGGACGCGGGCAAATTCTTCGCGGTCGTAATCGACCGGCAGGTCGATCCAGCCGAGAAAATCATGTCCCAATCCGTTTCGGGAAAGCAGCGTATCACGGGCGGAAAGCACCGTTTTCTCGAAGCCTTCGAGCTCGTGTGCGCCGATGAACCGGGAGGCTTTTGAAGAATCAAACTGAAGGTGTTTCATAATCTTGCTCCTTTGTTCTGATGTGTGATTCAATATCCGAGCATCGCCGCGCCGATGATCCCCGCGTCGTTGCCGAGCATCGCGGGCTTGATCTGCGTTTTCGCAACGTCTTTGCCGTAGCGTTCGCGGTCGATCTGCGGCAGTAAAAGGTCAATCAGGAATTGGCCTTCCTTCGCAACGCCGCCGCCGAGGAGAATCACCTCGGGCTGAAAGATGTTAATGATATTCGTAAGTCCGGTTGCGAGATAGGAGACGTACTCGTCCACCACCTCTTTTGCGGCCGGATCGCCGGCACGCAGGCCGTCGAAAGCCGTTCTGCCGTTGACTTCCCCGAGTGTAGGCGCGAATTTCCAGAGCGCGCTTTCTGGGTGCTTCTCCATCGCTGCTTTCGTCATACGGATCAGGCCGGTTGCGGAGGAATAGGCCTCCCAGCAGCCGCGCCGACCGCAGTTGCAGGGCTCGCCGTCTTTGACGATGACCATATGACCGAGCTCACCGCCCGCACCGTTGAATCCGGAGACGATGTGTTTATCAATAATGACTCCGCCGCCGACGCCGGTCCCGAGCGTAATCATGACCGCGCTGCTGCATCCAGCCGCCGCTCCGGCATACGCTTCGCCGAGCGCCGCCGCGTCCGCATCGTTGCCGCAATAGACCGGAATTGAGGTGTATTCGCGGAAAATTTCGCGCACGTTGGTGCGGCGGAACGGAAGATTCGGCGTAAAGATGATTTCTCCGGTATGAGGATCAACCGTACCGGGGCAGCCGATCCCGATCGCCGAAACTTCGCGTTCGGAAAGCTCGTTTTCCCGAATCAGTGAGAGCGCGAGCTGCGCCATATCGCGGATGATTTCCTCTGCCGGGCGTTTTCCCAGCGTAGGAACGCTTTTTTTGGCAACCAGCTTTTTTTCCTCGTTGACTAAACCTGCGGCAATATTCGTACCGCCGAGATCGATCCCGATCGTAACCATCGAACAGTCTCCGTTTCCTTCTCTTTTTCTAAATTTTAGCATACGCCGGAATAAAAAACAAGAGGGCTTTCGCCCTCCCGTTTCCCGAGAATATCAGTTTCCTTCGCAGTTGTGTTCCGCGCAGTGATCGTGGCCGCAGTCGCCAGCGTGATGCTCGTGATGATCGCAGTTTGCCTCCGGATCGAACCGGAGGCTTCCGGCGGCAAACGCCTTTGCCGCTTCGTCCGCAGAGCCGGAAACTCCGGCGCAGACTTCGATCCCCGCGCCGCGCAGCGCTTCGCGCGCGCCCGTTCCGATCCCGCCGCAGATCAGCGTTTCGGCGCCGAGCCCCTGCAGAACGCCCGCAAGCGCGCCGTGGCCGCTGCCGAGCGTCGGAACGATCCGCGATTCTGTGATCGTGCCGTTTTCGATCTTGTAGAGCTTGAAGTGCTCCGTATGACCGAAGTGCTGAAAGACTTCTCCGTTTTCAAACGTAACTGCAAGTATCATAGTTCTTCTCCTTTCGGGCATTTCGCAGGATGTCAGCGCGGCCTTGCGTTAATCCTTGATCGCGGTTTTCCAGACGCCGGAACGATAGCGCCAATAGAGCAGGCCGAGCCGGACGATCTCTTCGATCAGGGTAACGACCATCGTTGCAACCAGACCGAAGCCGAAGACGCGGATCAACAGCACGCTCCAGAGCGTACGAATCAGCCAGTTGGTCGCGGCGGTGATATAGAAGTTGAATT
>CACZON010000145.1 GCA_902782805.1 Oscillospiraceae bacterium | reverse complement strand
GGCCTTTTTCTCCTTTGCGATCTCGGCAAGCCTCCCGTAAAGCCTCGAGAGCGTGTGAAAATCGTGGAAATCGCAGACCGGGCCGCGCGGAACGTAGAGATACGAGCCGACGAGCGGGATCTCGCGGGAGAGGACGAGCATCTCCCCGAGAACGTTTCCGTGATCGTCTTTTCAAGAACCGTCCGGCTCCCCCAGTTCTCCTTCACCTCGCGCCAGGCTTCCGACTGCATAAAATTGCCGTTTTCGCGGCAGTAAGCTTCATAATCAGATATCATAAACAAAACCTCCTGCAGACTATCCTACAGGAGGTTTGTATCCGGTTTGTTTGAGACTTGTATCAAAGTTGTATCTTTTTATTTGCTTCTTTCCTTCGTCTGCGCAACCGTCCGGCGGATGAATTCGTCGAGCGGGAGCGTTTCCGTTTCGCCCGTATCGCGCGAACGAACGGAGATATTCCCCTCTTCGACTTCCTTCTGGCCGATGATCAGCATATACGGAACGCGCATGATCTGCTGGGCTTCGCGGATCTTGTAGCCGATCTTTTCGTCGCGCTCGTCGAGCTGTACGCGGATGCCGGCGGCGTCGAGCGCTGCGGTCACGGATTTTGCGTATTCGAGGGATTTATCGCTGACGGGCAGAACCTTCGCCTGGACCGGCGCGAGCCAGACCGGGAATTTCCCCGCGAAATGCTCGGTGATGACGCCGATGAAGCGTTCGATCGAACCGAAAACGACGCGGTGAATCATAACCGGGCGGTGCTTCTCGCCGTCTGCGCCGGTATATTCAAGCTCAAAACGCTCGGGCAGCTGCAGGTCGAGCTGGATCGTGCCGCACTGCCAGGTGCGCCCGAGGGAATCCTGCAGATGGAAATCGAGCTTCGGGCCGTAGAAAGCGCCGTCGCCCTCGTTGATCACGTAGCTCTTGCCCATGTCGGTGATCGCTTCCTTGAGCGTCTCCTGCGCGAACTCCCAATCCTTTTCGTCGCCCATATGGTCCTCGGGCATCGTGGAAAGCTCGATCTCATACGGCAGACCGAAGAGCGAATAGACCTCGTCGAAGAGGCGTACGACGCCCTTGATCTCGTCCTTCATCTGTTCCCAGGTCATGAAGATGTGCGCGTCGTCCTGGGTAAAGCAGCGCACGCGGAAGAGGCCGTGGAGCGTACCGGAAAGCTCGTGGCGGTGTACGAGGCCGAGCTCGCCGACGCGCATCGGCAGATCGCGGTAGGAACGCGGCTCGGATTTATAGACGAGCATGCCGCCCGGGCAGTTCATCGGCTTGATCGCGAAATCTTCGTCGTCGATCACGGTCGTATACATATTCTGGCGGTAATGGAACCAGTGGCCGGAAGTCTCCCAGAGATGGCGGTTGAGGATCATCGGAGTAGAGATCTCAACGTAGCCGTAGCGCTTGTGGATCTCGCGCCAGTATTCGAGCAGCGTGTTGCGCAGCACCATGCCCTGCGGCAGGAAGAACGGGAATCCCGGGCCTTCCTCGGAGAGCATGAAGAGCCCCATCTCCTTGCCGATCTTGCGGTGGTCGCGCTTCGCGGCTTCTTCCAGGAGCTTGAGGTGGGCGTCGAGCTCCGCCTGAGAGGCGAAGGCGATGCCGTTGATGCGGGTAAGCATCTTGTTGTTTTTGTCGCCGCGCCAGTACGCGCCGGACTGCTGGGTGATCTTGAAGGCCTTGAGCGCTTTGGTATAGGTCAAATGCGGGCCGACGCACATATCGATGTATTCGCCCTGCTGATAGAAGCTGATCACGGCGTCGGGATCGAGATCGCCGATATGCTCGACCTTGTAGCTTTCCTTTCGCTCTTCCATCAGCTTGATCGCTTCCTCACGCGGAAGGATAAACGATTTGATCGGAAGGTTTTCCTTGACGATCTTATGCATTTCCTTTTCGATCGCCGCAAGGTCTTCATCGGTCAGTTTCGTATCGCCTAAATCGACGTCGTAATAAAATCCGTTCTCGGTTGCCGGGCCGAAGGCAAAATCCGCCTGGGGCCAGAGGCGCTTGATCGCCTGCGCCATCACGTGAGCCGCAGTATGACGGATAATATGGAGTTCTTCCTCTTTCGGGCATTCTTTCACGGTTCCGTCGTTGTAGATAACTTTCATGCTGTTTCCTCCTGAAAATAAAAAATCCCTCAAAGCTCCTTTCCGGGAGCTTCAAGGGTGCAAATAAATTACACGGTTCCACCTTTTCTTTCACTTATGCGAAACGCATTCTCCTTAACGCGGAGTATACGGCAGGGCTTACTCTTTTTTCTGCCCTGCGGCTCGGGAGCGGTTTTCGCCGGACACCGCGGCAGGAGTCTTTCAGCTTTTGATCTCCCTCTCTTGGCCCGTTCTTCCGGTTACTCTTTCCTTCGTCGCCTGAATCGATTCAATTCTAAAAGTATTATAGCATCGAAAATGGGATTGTCAAGTTTTTCATCCGAAATTTTCATTCATAAAAATCCCGCTTCCCTCTTTTCTTTCGACAAAAACTCTGCTAAAATAATTTTGAACGGGCATTTTTTCAAAAACTACGGATCGTTCGATTTCCGATAAAATAGACGCGGCAAAAGACAGAGTTTCGCAAAAAAAGGAAGAGAAATTTCATGAGCATTTTCGATATCCTCACCCTGCTCGGCGGGCTTGCCATGTTC
>CACZON010000144.1 GCA_902782805.1 Oscillospiraceae bacterium | reverse complement strand
CGCATGGCGGGAAGAACGCCGGTTCCCGAGCGGGAAAGCGTTCGTTCCTTTGCCGCCCATCGGGCGACGATGGTGCTCTTTTTGAGCACAGGCCTGCTCGAAAAAGCGCAGGTCGAGCTGATCGAAGGCGGATACCGGCCCGATACACCGGCGGCGATCGTCTATAAAGCGAGCTGGCCGGACGAAAAGACGTTTCTCTGCACGGTTTCGACCCTCGCGCAGTGCGCTGCGGAAAACCGTATTACAAAAACCGCGCTGATCATCGTCGGCGACGCGGTTTCTCAGAGCGGATACCGCCGGTCCGATCTCTACAATCCGGATTTCACAACCGAATTCCGGCAGGCAAGGCGGTGAGCGCCTTGCGTGTACGGATCGTATCATACTCCAAAAACGGACGCAATACGGCCGCCGCGGTCGCCGCAGTTCTCCGCGAAGACGGACATAAAGCGGAAACCTATGCGCTCCCAAAATACTGCGCCGAAGGCGATTTGCCGCTTCTTGTAAGTGCGCGGGAGTGGGCGCGCGAAGGATTCGAAACCGACGACGCGCTGATTTTCTGCTGCGCAAGCGGAATCGCCGTGCGCGCGATCGCGCCGAGCGTAAAGGATAAAACGACGGATCCCGCCGTCCTCGTACTCGACGAGCGCGGAAACTACGTGATCCCGCTGCTCTCCGGCCATATCGGCGGCGCCAACGAGCTGGCGCTTCTGATTGCGCACCGGATCGGCTCAACGCCCGTTTTAACAACAGCGACGGATCTCAACGGTCTTTTTGCGGTGGACGTTTTCGCCTCGAAAAATCACCTTTTGATCGAAAACTTGCAGCTTGCAAAGCAAATCTCCGCGGCCCTTCTGCGCGCAGAGCCGGTCGGATTCCGTTCGGATTTCCCGGTCGAAGGCGCCCTGCCGAAAGAGCTTACGAAGGGCGATGCTGCGATCGGCATTTCCGTTACGAACGATCCCGATGCCGCGCCCTTTGAAAAAACGCTCCGCCTGATCCCGCAGCGCTATGCGGTCGGCATCGGCTGCCGGAAAGGAAAAAGCGAGGAAGAGCTTGAAGCGTTCCTGATTTCGAATCTTTCGCCGCTCGGGATCTCGTTAAAGGAGCTGCGCTCGATCGCGAGCATCGATCTGAAAAAAGAGGAGGCCGGACTGCTTGCGCTCTGCGAAAAATACCGCCTGCCTTTTCTGACGTATACGGCCGACGAGCTCCTCGCGGCGCCGGGTGAGTTTACGAAATCCGAATTCGTCCGGGCGACCGTCGGCGTCGACTGCGTCTGCGAGCGCGCGGCGTTCCTTGCCGCGGGCGGCAATCTGATCCAAAGAAAAATCGCGGCGGACGGTATGACCTTTGCCGCGGCGAAATACGAGGAGGCGATTCGATTTTGAAAAAGCTGTACGTTGTCGGGATCGGTCCCGGCAGCTATGAAAATATGACCCTGCGCGCCCAAAATGCGCTGCGTGAGAGCGACGTGATCGTCGGCTATACCGTCTACGTCGATCTTGTCCGCGATCAGTATCCCGAAAAAGAGTATCTTACAACGCCGATGCGCCGCGAAACCGAGCGCGTTGCGCTGGCGCTTTCGAGTGCAGCGCAGGGGAAAACGGTTGCAATCGTATGCAGCGGCGACGCCGGCGTCTACGGGATGAGCGGCGTTGCGGAGGAAATGTCCGTCGATTATCCGGGCGTTGAAATCGAGACGGTCCCCGGTGTTTCCGCCGTTTTAAGCGGCGCCGCGCTCCTCGGCGCGCCTTTGATGCACGATTTTGCCGTGATCAGCCTGAGCGATCTGCTCACGCCGTGGGAAAAGATCGAGGCGCGGCTTCTCGCCGCAGCCCAGGCGGATTTCGTCATCTGCCTCTATAATCCCTCGAGCCGCAAGCGCAGCGATTATCTCGAAAAGGCCTGTGATCTCGTTCTTCGCTGGGCGTCTCCCGAAACGGTCTGCGGTATCGCGAGGAATATCGGCCGCGAAGGGGAGGAGACGCAGGTACTCACGCTCGCGGAGCTTCGCAATACGCAGGTCGATATGTTCTCCACCGTCTTTATCGGCAATTCCCAGACGAAAGTGATCGGCGGAAAAATGGTGACACCGAGAGGATACCGGTATGAATAAGATCGTATTGTTTGCCGGAACGACGGAAGGCCGGCTGATCTGCGAAGCGCTTCGCGGCAAAAACGTAACCGTTTTTGTCAGCGTCGCGACCGAATACGGTGAAGAGATGATCGAGGAGGCGGAAAACATCGAGGTTCGCCACGGGCGCAAAGATACCTCGGAGATCGCCGATATGCTGCGTGAGACGGGCGCTGAGCTCGTGATCGACGCAACGCATCCGTACGCCGCCGAGGTCACAAAATCGCTTCTTGAGGCCGCAAATGCCACAAATACGGATTATCTGCGTGTTCTGCGCGAAGTGGATCACGAAAACACCGAAAACTGCGTCTTTTTGGACGATACGCCCTCGGCGGTCGATTATCTCAATACCGTTGAAGGTAATATCTTTCTAACCGTCGGCAGCAAGGAGCTTTCGCAGTATACCGCCGTGTCGGATTACAAAACGCGCGTCTTCGCGCGCATCCTGCCGATGCCGGATGCGGTCAGCGCGGCGCACGGGCTCGGCTTTTCGGGTAAGAACCTTATTTGTATGCAGGGACCGTTTACCGAAGAAATCAATACCGCCATGATGCGG
>CACZON010000143.1 GCA_902782805.1 Oscillospiraceae bacterium | reverse complement strand
TACAACAGAAAAATCCCGGGACGTATGATGAAGTGATCTGAGCGATCATTCATCATTGATCCCGGGTATTTCTTTATACCTTCATCCGTACTGCGGAGAAGTGTGCTGCTGATCCGGCGTTTTGCCCCGGTTACTCGAGCTCGTAGCCGGCTTCTTCGATCGCTTTTTTGAAGGCTTCGTCGGATACCTCCGCCGTGAGCGTTACGACCGCGGTGCCTTTGTGGAAATCGGCCTGCGCGGACGCGCCTCCCTCGAGCGCTTCAAGCGCTTTTTTTACGTGCATTTCGCAGTGGTTGCACATCATGCCTTTGACATTGAGCGTTTTTTCCATGGTTTGAATCTCCTTTCGTTTCGGTTGAATCGCTGCTGCGGGCACCGGCTCTGCCGGCTCGGCCGCCGCGGGCGTTTTCGGTTTGTATTTGAAGAAATTGAGCCGCAAGGCGTTCGTTACGACGCAGAAGCTCGAGAGGCTCATCGCCGCCGCGCCGATCATCGGGCTCATTTCCCAGCCGGTGATCGGGATGAAGACCCCGGCCGCAAGCGGGATCGCGATCAGGTTATAGAAGAAGGCCCAGAAAAGATTCTGCTTGATATTGCGCAGCACCGCGCGGGAGAGGCGGATTGCGAAGACGGCGTCGGAGAGCCTTGAATGCATCAGGACGACGTCCGCGGCGTCGATCGCGATATCCGCGCCGGCGCCGATCGCAACGCCGATATCGGCGCTTTTGAGGGCCGGGGCGTCGTTGATGCCGTCGCCGATCATGGCGATCCTGCCGTTTTCGCGCAGCGCCCGGATCTTTGCCTCTTTATCGCCGGGGAGGACCTCGGCGATCACCTCGGAGACGCCGGCTTTTCTGCCGATCGCTTCGGCGGTTGCCCTGCGGTCTCCGGTCAGCATCACGCTGCGGATCCCGAGCTCGGAGAGCTCGGCGACGGCGGCGGCGCTGTCCGGCCGGACGGTATCCGCCGCGGCGATCATCCCGAGGAGCTTTCCGCTTTGCAGGAAGAGCAGCGGCGTTTTGCCCTCGGCAGAGAGCTCGGCTGCTTTTTCGGAGAACTCTTTGGGAAGCGCCGTCTGCTTTGCGGCGTAGGAAACGCTCGCGCCGAGGAGCGCTTCGCCCCCGATTTCGGCGGCGACGCCGCTGCCGGGGAGCGTTTCGAAGTTCACGGAATCCGAGAATGCGAGCCCCTTTTCGCCGGCAAGGCGAAGGATCGCTTTCGCGAGCGGATGCTCGCTCTTCTGCTCGAGCGAGGCCGCAAGGCGCAGCAGCTCGTCTTCGGAAACCCCTTCGGCGGGGATCAGGTCGGTTACCTCGGGCGTGCCGGAGGTGATCGTTCCGGTTTTATCGAGCGCGGCGGTTTTGATCTTTCCCATTTCTTCGAGCGAGATCGCGGTTTTGAAGAGCACGCCGCCCTTTGCGGCGACGCCGCTGCCCACCATGATCGCAACCGGGGTCGCGAGACCCAGGGCGCAGGGGCAGCTGATCACGAGGATCGAGATCGCCCGCGAGAGCGCAAAGCCCGTCTCTTTTCCGAGCAGAAGCCAGACGCCGCAGCAGAGCACGGCAATCCCGATGACGATGGGTACGAAAATCCCGGAGACTTTATCGGCCATCTTCGCGGCGGGCGCCTTCGTTGCGGCGGCGTCGCTCATCAGGCGGATGATCTGTGAAAGAGTGGTATCCTCGCCGACGCGTTCGGCGCGGCAGCGCAGGAAACCGGAGACGTTCGTCGTTGCGCCGAAAACGCGGTCACCCGGCGATTTTTCGGCGGGGATGCTCTCACCGGTCAGGGCGGATTCATCCGCGGCGCTTTCCCCCTCGAGGACGACGCCGTCCGTCGGGATCGCGGCGCCCGGGCGCAGCAGGAAAATATCGCCCGCGGCGAGTTCTTCGATCGGGATCGTTTCTTCCCGGCCGCCGCGTTCGACCACCGCCGTTTTCGGCGCGAGATCCATCAGGCCGCGCAGCGCGTCGGTCGTTTTGCCTTTCGAGCGCGCTTCCAGCAGCTTTCCGACGGAGATCAGCGTCAGGATCATCGCCGCCGATTCAAAATAGAAATGATGAAGCTGCGAATGATCCGCGCCCGCAGTCATCTTCGCGATCAGCGCGAACAGAAGGCAGACGCTGTAGACAAACGACGCGCCCGAGCCGAGCGCGACGAGCGTATCCATATTCGGCGCGCGGTGCCAAAGCGCGCGCAGGCCGCTTGTGAAAAACCGGCTGTTGACGATCATCACGCACGCCGCGATCAGAAGCTCGGCCAAGCCGAGAGAGGCGGGATTGCGCAGAAATCCGGGAACCGGAGCGCCCCACATCGTATGGCCCATCGAAAGATATAAAAGCGGGATCATCAGGAGGACCGAGACGATCAGCAGCTTTTTCAGCTTCGGCGTCTGCGTGTCCTCAAGGGCGTTTTCTTCCTTTGCCGCCGTTTCTTTTCCTTTCGGCGCGGCGCCGTAGCCCGCGTTCAGGACCGCCGCGACGATCGCTTCATCGGAAGCTTCGCCTTCGACGCCCATCGAATTGGTCAGCAGGCTGACCGCGCAGCTTTCAACTCCGGGAACGCCGCGAACGGCTTTTTCGACCCGCGCGCTGCAGGCGGCGCAGCTCATCCCGGTAACGGTAAACTGTCTCATTTTACGCCTTCCTTTATTTCATCAGCTTTATAAGCAGCTGCGTCAGCTCGTCTGCGGCTTCGTCTTTGCCCGCCTTGAGGTCTTCGGAGACACAGGTTCGGATATGCTCCGCGAGCAGCGCCTTGGAAAAGGACTGAAGCGCGGCCGTCGCCGCGGAGACCTGCGTCAAAACGTCGGGGCAGTAGGCGCTGTTTTCAAGTATATTGCGGATCCCGCGGATCTGGCCTTCGATCCGGCAGAGGCGGTTTGTAAGATCGCGCAGCTCTTTGGGATCGCGGACCTTTTTGCGCTGCGAGCAGACCGGGCAGACTTCTTCGGCAGGGGCGGCTTTCTGTAGTTCGTTCATTTTCATTCTCCCTTTACTTCGGAGTATTCCCGTTTGACCGTTTTGATTATATACCCCATAGGGGTATTTGTCAATCGAATTTGAGAATTTCTTATACGGAAAAACTTGCGCCGCGGCGCGATCTGCGGTACAATAGAACCGTAAGAAAAAACTGCAGATCCGAACGCAAAGAAAGGAAGAGCTCTATGTATTACAACGAAGTCTGCGGACTCAAACTCTCCGCGCTGGGGATGGGCAATATGCGCCTTCCGCAGAAAGCCGGAAAGATCGACTATGAAAAAGCGCAGGAGATCATCGATCTCGCCTACGAAAGCGGGATCAACTACTACGATACCGCGTTCCGCTATCACAGCGGCGAGAGCGAAATCTTTATCGGCAAGGCGCTCGCGAAATATCCGCGCGAGAGCTGGTATCTCGCTTCGAAGCTCCCCGGCCACCAGATGCATTACGAAAACGGCAAGCTCGGCTTCCACGGCTATCTTTCCGATTTTCAGGTGGAGAAGATCTCGGATATTTTCGAGATGCAGCTTGAAAAATGCGGCGTCGATTATTTCGATTTTTATCTGCTGCACAATCTTTCCGAGACCTCGATCGATTTCTATATGAATCCCGAGGTCGGCGTGGTGGATTATCTCAAAAAGCAGAAGGAGCTCGGCAGGATCCGGCATCTCGGCTTCTCCTCGCACGGCAGCGCGGAGACGATCGACCGTTTCCTCAACGCTTACGACTGCTTTGAATTCTGCCAGATCCAGCTCAATTATCTCGACTGGACCCTGCAGGACGCTGCGTCGAAATACGACGTGATCACAAAGCACGGCCTCGCCGTCTGGGTCATGGAGCCGGTGCGCGGCGGAAAGCTCGCGATCGTTGACCCGACGACCAAAAAAGAGATGGAAGCCCGCCGCCCGGGCGAATCCCCCGCGCGTTGGGCGTTCCGGTTCCTCCAGAGCCTGCCGAACGCCAAAATGATCCTCAGCGGCATGACGACGCTTGATCAGCTCAAGGATAACCTCCGGACCTTCGCTTACCGCGACGCGGTGAACGAAGACGAATGCGCTTTCCTGCTCGAAGCTGCCGAAAAGCTCAAGAACCTCGTACCCTGCACGGCCTGCCGCTACTGCACCGAGGACTGCCCGATGAGCCTGCCGATCCCGGAGATCTTCGCGCTCTACAATACGAAGGTCGGCGACCCGAGCTTCGACTTAAAGGCGGCGTTTTCCTCCTTCGAACCCGAGAAGCTGCCCTCGAACTGCATCGCCTGCGGCGCCTGCGCGCGCATATGCCCGCAGAGGATCCGTATCCCCGATATGATGGCGATGATCGCGGAGCAGATCTAAAAAACAATAAAAGCGATCGAATAAAATGAAAAGCCCCGTCCTTCGGAACATCGAAAGACGGGGTGCTTTTT
>CACZON010000142.1 GCA_902782805.1 Oscillospiraceae bacterium | reverse complement strand
GATCGACACCGCCAGCAGCCAGGCGCAGAATGCGCTCCGGAAGGCAAACGGCCTTCTGGAAACGAAGCTCAGCTACGTCTACGCGCCGACAGGCAAGACGCCCGCGACCGAAACGATCAGCAAAAAACAGCTCGCATCCTTCCTTTCCGTCGGGAGCGACGGTTTTTCGGTCGTCATCAATTCCGGCAATCTCAAAAGCTACTGTTCGAAAATGGGCAGCCTCCACGCCGCCCCGAAGGAAGACAGCAGCACCTCCGGCAGTAGAGCGCCCGGCGAATACGTCGATGAGGACGCGCTCTACAGCGATATTTCCTCCTGCGTTCTCAACGGGATTTCCGGCGAACGCAAGGCGACCTACTACGAGCTGGAAGAAAACTCGAGCATGGCCTATGGCGGCAACTATATCGAGGTAAACCTGACCGCGCAGCATATGTGGGCCTATAAAAACGGAAAATGCTTTGTCGATACGGATATCGTATCCGGATGCGTCGCGTGGGGCGCCGCAACCCCGACCGGCGTTTATAAAATCTACAATAAGATGTCTCCGGCAACGCTCGTCGGCCCCGGTTACGCGACGCCCGTCAGTTACTGGATGGCCTTCAACGGCGGCATCGGAATTCACGATTCGCTCTGGCGCGGTGCTTACGGCGGGGATATTTATCTGACGGATGGATCCCACGGATGCATCAACACGCCGTACAGCGCGGTCGAAAAGATTTACAATAACGTTTCCGTCGGCTGGACGGTCGTCGTCTACGGCGGAAGCGACCAGCTGATCCAGCAGAAGATCACCGGCACGAAGGAATACAAAACGGCAGCCGGCGCTCAGGCGTTCGCGCTCGACGCGAAGCCGAAATACGACGCCACGCTTTCCTATACCTCCTCCGATCCGAAGATCGCTTCGGTCGACGAAAAAGGCAACGTAACGCCGAAGGCGCCCGGAACCGCAACGATCACGGTTAAAACGGCGAAGCGCAACGGCTTTACGGTTGCGACCTTTGAGGTTTCCGTTACGGTCGAAGCGGCGTGTACCGCGACCGGCGAACACGAATGGGACGAAGGCAAAGTGACGGTCGCCGCGACCTGCGTCAAGGAAGGGGTCAAAACCTTTACCTGCAAAGCCTGCAAGACAACGAAGACGGAAAAGATCCCGGTGACCGACCATACCTGGGACAACGGCACGATCACAACCCCTGCAACCTGCGAAAAAGAGGGCGTAAAGACCTTTATCTGCAAGGTCTGCAGGACGACGAAGACGGAAACAATCCCCGCCGGCGCGCATAGCTGGGACAACGGAAGAATCACCGCCGCCGCGACCTGCGAAAACGACGGCGTCAAAACCTTTACCTGCAGAAAATGCGGAGAAACGAAGACGGAAACGATCTTAGCTTCCGGCCACAGCTGGGACGGCGGAAAAATCACCGCTGCCGCGACCTGCGAACAAGAGGGTGTGAAAACCTTTACCTGCTTAAAATGCGGTGAAACGAAGACGGAGCCGATTCCGGCGGCCGGGCATCACTATCAGAACGGAATCTGTACGGTATGCGGTGCGGCCGATCCGAATGGGGAGCCGGAGCCCTCCTCCGAGCCGGAGCCCTCCTCCGAACCGGAGCCCTCTTCCGAGCCGGAGCCTTCTTCCGAGCCGGAGCCTTCTTCCGAGCCGGAGCCTTCTTCCGAGCCGGAGCCCTCTTCCGAGCCGGAGCCCTCTTCCGAGCCGGAACCTTCTTCCGAAGCGGAGCCTGAGCCGGATTCCGAGCCGTCGGAAGGCGGAGAGATTGAGTCGGAATCATACGAACCGGGAGATTGATCCTATTCAGATGGTTCAGTGCAGGGGAAGCGTTTGCGAAAGAAAGCACTTCCCCTGTTTTATACCTGTATATTCCCGCTGCACACTCGCAAAACGGATGCAGCGCCGGTTCAAACAAATCATCGGGAGGAATTTCTATGAATCCGGAACGTTTTCAGGATTATACCCGGCGGCTTGTAGAGAGCTGCGGCAAAATCATTATCGGAAAGGACGAGGTCATCCGGCAGATCGTCGTGTGCTTCCTGGCGGGCGGCCACGTGCTCCTGGAAGATCTGCCCGGAACGGGCAAGACCATGCTGCTGCGCGCGTTTGCCCGTTCGATCGGCGGAAATTTCCGCCGCATCCAGTTCACGCCGGATCTGCTCCCTTCGGATCTTACGGGAATCAATTTTTACAATCAGCGGGAAAGCAGATTCGAATTCCGCCCAGGCCCACTTTTTTCCAACGTCGTTCTGGCGGACGAAATCAACCGGGCAACGCCGAGGACGCAGTCCGCTCTGCTCGAATGTATGGAAGAGCGCCAGATCACCGTAGACGGAGAGAGCTATCCGGTCAAAAAGCCGTTTTTGGTGATGGCGACGCAGAATCCCATTGAATTCTACGGGACCTTTCCGCTGCCGGAAGCTCAGGTGGACCGCTTCTTCATGCGCCTGAGCCTCGGGTATCCCGAGCGCAGGCAGGAGCTCGAAATTTTCGCGCGTCCCGCGAGCACCGTTCTGCTTGAGGAGCTTGTGCCGGTCGTGACGATGGAAGAAACCGAAGAGCTGATGGCGCAGGCGGCGGAGGTAGCCGTTTCCGAAGAAGTTGCGGGCTATCTGATGGACTTGATCGCCGAAACGCGCGCGAACCAGAATTTAACCGCCGGCGTTTCCACCCGCGGCGGACTCTGCCTGTACCGTGCGGCGCAGATCACCGCGGCGATGGAGGGAAGAAGCTACGTGATCCCGGAGGATGTCCGCCGGGAAGCGCTGCCTGTTCTGAGCCACCGCGTAATCGCCGCCGCTGCCGGGACGGACGGGGAGGACGTTCTGAAAAAGATCATTGAGTCCGTCCCCGTACCTCTGGAACAGATATGATCATTGTTTTCGTACTTCTGCTGACGATATGCGTCCTGGTAATCCAGCATCGCCTCGCTGCTCTCAATCTGCAGAGTCTCGTTTATCAGAACGAGGTGGATCGGGACCTGGCGGAGCCGGATCAGACGATCACTTTGACCTCAACCGTCCGCAACGTCGGGCGGCTGCCGGCTTTCTACGTCAATTTTATGGAGCCGCTCCCCGAAGAGATCCAGCCGGATGAGGATGAGGATTGGCGGCGGCACCATCTGAAAAGGGCTGTTTTCGGATACTACTGCACCAGCTCGCTGTATCTGCTCGCACATCGCCGCTATACCCGGCGTTTCCGCTTTTCTCTGCCGGAGCGGGGAAGATATCAGCTCGGCAGGTATTATCTCGCGGTCGGGGATTATTTCGGCCTGAATACGAAATATCGGGAAGGTAAGATCGGCCGGAAGGTGGTCGTGATGCCGCGGCGCTGGGATAATCCGCAGACGGCGTTGACGCTGGGCGGCTATCTGGGCGAGATTTCCGTTCGGCGCTTTATCTTTGAAGACCCGGTGCTGACCATCGGCGTGCGGGAATATACCGGTTCCGAGCCGATGAAGCAGATTTCCTGGAAGCAGACGGCGCGCACCGGCACTCTGCAGGTCAAAAACTACGATTACACCGTCGACGTCAACGTTACGATCCTGCTCAATCTGGACGGAGGCAGCGAAGCCGATCAGGAATGCTGCTATCAGATCACGCGCACGGTCTGCGAAACGCTCGAGCGGCGCCGGATCCCCTATGAATTCTACGGGAACGGGGATCTCTACGGGCCTTCAGGCGCGGTGAACCGGCTCTACGAGGGGCTCGGCAATCAGCATTTCCGAACGCTGATGTACGCGCTCGGACAGTGCAGCGGCGTCGCCTTTTATTCGTTTCCCACCATGGTGGACCGCTGTTTTAGAAACAACCGGAGAAGCAGGGGCTACATCGTGATTTCGCCGCCCCTGCGCGAAAAAGAGCAGGAAGGGATGCGCATGCTGCGCAGGCTCTCCGAAACGGAGCCGCTCCTTCTGATCGGAGAGGCGGAGAAAGGGGGAGAGGCGCTTTGAGCATCCTTCTTTTCACGCTGACCGCGGCGAACCTGTGTACGTATTTTGCGTTCGCAAGCCTCTTTAGCCGTTTT
>CACZON010000141.1 GCA_902782805.1 Oscillospiraceae bacterium | reverse complement strand
GAAATCTCGCCGATTTCAAACGACGGATGCAGCGTGACTTTTGCTTTTTTTGCCATAAATAGACCTCTTTTCTTTTTAATAGATATTAAAAATCACCAAATACATTGTATCACATCTGAAAAATATCGCAATAGGAAAAATAAAAATCAATGTTTTCAACAAGAATTTTAAGCGCCTTTTGGCAATAATCTACATCGGCTTTTTCAAACTGCTTTTCCGCCGGAAAATCGCCGCCGGACAAAGGGGAGAAAAAGCCCGAAACGGGGAGAAAAAGAAGAAAACCCGGCGGATGAGCCGCCGGGTTTCCGATTCGTTTTTTCCGGCCGTTTGCCGGCCGTCTTTTTGCTCTGCGGAATTATTTCGCGAAGCGGAATACGTTCCAGGAGAGCTTGTGGAGCGTCGCGCGGATCTTGCCGTCTTCAAAGCTCGCGTCGAGCGGCTGCGGTACGATCGCGTCCGGATTCTCATAGGTATCCTTCGCGTCGAGATCGTCGCAATAGAGCTGGGAGGCCTCAACGAACCGATATCCCTTGAAGGATTCCACGTCGAGCGTGAATTCGGTGCTGTCGGTCCAGTCGCGGCTGATGACGAACACGGTCAGCTCGTCGCCGTTTTTGGCTGCTGCCGCTTCAATGAATTTGACGCCGTAACGGTTGTCGTACTGATGCAGGTTATCGACGAAGTAGCCGGGAACGTCGTAGGTTTCGGATTCCACTTCCGGAAGCAGGGAAACGCCCTTCGCGTAATCGAGGACTGCGCGGTAGGGATAGTACATCGAAGCTTTCCAGACGTGCTCGCGGTCGGAAGCGCAGAGCGCGGCGAGGCCGGAAGTCATGCAGCCGATCTTGATGCGGTCGGCGTGGCGCAGAAGCGTGAGCATCACGGAGGAGGAGGCGATGGTCATGAGGATCTCGGAGGAGTTGCCCCATCTGCGTACGGTTTTTTCCATATTGTCCGGATCGTGGAGGACGAACTTGCGGTCTTTCTGATCGATCGGATTGATGAAATCGTTGTAATCGAGGATCCCGTTTCTGCCGTAATGCGGCGCGTCGAGCGAGGGACGCTCGGTGGAGGCCCATTCGTCGAAGGAGAGCATCATCGTCTTGGTGGAGCGCAGCTTCGTCTTGATGAAATCGCACAGCGCGATCTCCGTGCGGATATAGTCTTCAAACGCTTCCGAACCGGCGAGCCAGGCGGCGATATCGCCCTTTCTCGCGGCGTGATAATGATGCAGCGAGATGTAGTCGACCGTTTCATAGCATTCCTGAAGGACTGCGAGGTCCCACTGCGGATAATGGCCGAGGAACGGGGTGGAGGAGACGCAGGCAACGGTTTCGATCGAGCCGTCGGTGAACTTCATCGCCTTCGAGACTTCGTGGGTCAGAATGCCCAGACCGCGCGGATCTTTTTCCCAGGAAGGAACCTGCCAGGGGCCGTCCAGCTCGTTGCCGAGGTACCAGACCTTGACGCCGTAGGGCTTCTCGTGGCCGTATTCTTTCCGCAGATCGGACCAGTACGTGCCGCCCTCGTGGTTCGTGTATTCGATGATCTTCATGGCATCGTTGATATCGCCCGTGCCGAGGTTGATCGTATACATCGGCTCGAAACCGACTTTCTCGGCCCACTGGAGGTATTCGTCGTGGCCGACCTCGTTGGTGTAATACTGCGTCCAGGCAAGGTCAAGATGTTTTTTGCGCTGATCCTTCGGGCCGATGGAATCTTTCCAGTCCCAGCAGGAAACGAAGTTGCCGCCCGGCAGACGGACAGCCGGAAGTCCGGTAACGGAGAGCTTTTCGATGATATCGCGGCGGAAGCCCTGCTCGTCGGCGGTCGGGTGCTTCGGATTATACATGGTACCGTTGACCATCGTACCGATCGGCTCTAAGAAAGCGCCGAACAGACGCGGCGAAATCTCGCCGATTTCAAACGACGGATGCAGCGTGACTTTTGCTTTTTTTGCCATAAACAGACCCCTTTTCTTTTTGGAAGATATAAAATATTACCAAATATATTGTACCACATCCGGAGAATATCGCAATAGGAACAGCAAAAATGAGTATTTTCAACAAGATGCGAAATTCCTTTTTAGCAATAATCAACATCCGGCGTTCCCGTGTACAATGAATCGGACCTCAAACGGAAAAAGAAAAGATCCGGCAGAAATTCCTGCCGGATCCGTTCGCGGATTCAGGTTTCAAATTCTTTTTTCAGCCTTCTGGCAAAGAGAAGATTGATCTCCTTCTGCGGATCGGCGTTCTCGTAAAGCAGGCGGCAGACGCATTCGCAGATCGGCATCGCAACGCCGTACCGTTTCGCGAGCATGACGATCGGCTTTACGGTATAGTATCCCTCCGCGAGCTCGGAATAAGGCTCGCCGCGGATAAACGCCTCGCCGAAGCGGCGGTTGTGGCTGTGGGGCGAGAACACCGTCGCCTCGTAATCGCCGAGGTGACAGAGCCCGTAGGCGGAAAAGGGATTGCCGCCCATTTTCCGGATCAGAAGGGAGATCTCGTGGGTCCCGCGGGACATCAGCGCGCCTTTGAGCGTTGAAAGCCCGAGCCCGTCGAGGATGCCGGCGGCGATCCCGATCACGTTCTTCGCGGCCGCGCCGAGTTCGTTGCCGATCATATCCTCACCGTAGTAGAAGCGGATCGTTTCACTCGAAAACGCCTCGATCAGCAGCTTTTTGACCTGCTGGGATTCGCTGTCGATCACCATGCAGTTCGGCCGGCCGGCGTAAAATTCCTGAACGTGGCCCGGCCCGAGCCATACGGCGATCCGGTTGCTCGGATCAAGCTCCTCCTTTGCGATCTCGGAAAGCCGCTTGCCGCTGCCGTCTTCGATGCCCTTCATGCAGAGAACGAAGATCTTGCCGCACAGTTCCAGCGGGGCGAGCTCTTTCAGAAAACCGCGGAAATTCTGGGCGCCCATGGAGACGACGATCACTTCGGCGCCGCAGAGCGAATGGAGATCGGTCGAAAGCGTCACCGAGGGAGGAAGCTCAAGCAGATCGTTTTTCCGCGTTTCAAGGAACGCCTGCATCCGTTTGGAGCTTTTGCGGCCGTAGAGGGTCGTTTGATGGCCGATGCGATCGAGATACCAGGTGATGAACGATCCCCAGCGTCCGCACCCTGCAATCGTTACGTTCATTCCGGATTCCTCCTGCTGTTTCGTTCGATCAGCTTGTTTGTAAGCTGCTGGATCGCAAGCGTCAGGAAGATCGAAAGGAAGACCATCGGGATCAGGATAACGACCATGACCGCGCTGACCGGCGCCAAGCCGAAGAATTCGCGGAAGAAGATGATCCCGAACACGAAGACGAGCGCCATCGTAACGAAGAGCGCGGTTCGGATCGTATTGAGCGGCGAACAGACTTTCAGGAGCATCACAAAGCTTGTAAAGCCGGTGATAAAGACCGCGAGGGTTGAGAATTCGAGATAGGAGAGCCCCAGGAAGGAATGGATCGCCGTCAGGAAAATGATATTGAACGCGATCGTCAGCGCGCAGGGGAGCGCGTTGGTCATGACGTTGAAGATGAATTTTCCCCGGACGCGTTCGGAGTTCGGCTCGAGCGCGAGGATGAACGAGGGAGTGCCGATCGTCGCAAAGCTGATCAGGGTCAGCTGGATCGGCTGGAAGGGATAAACCGCCGTGGTAAAGACGAAGAAGATCGCGAGGATCGTTGAAAAAATCGCCTTGACGAGATAAAGCGCGGCGGAGCGCTGGAGGTTGTTGATCGAGCGCCGGCCTTCGCGTACGACGTGAGGCAGGGAGGAGAAATCGGAATTGAGCAGGACAAGCTGCGAAACCGTCCGCGCGGCGTCGCTGCCGGAGGCCATCGCGATGCTGCAGTCCGCTTCCTTGAGCGCGAGAACGTCGTTGACGCCGTCGCCCGTCATCGCAACGGTATGCCCCTGCTTCTGCAGCGCCCTTACAAGCTCGAGCTTCTGCTGCGGGGTAACGCGGCCGAATACCGTATATTCTTCCGCGGCTTCGGCGATCTCCTCGGGCGTTGTCAAAGTCGTTGCGTCGACGTAGCGTTCCGCGCCGTTCAGTCCTGCTTTTGCGGCAACGTTGGAGACCGTTGCGGCGTTGTCGCCGGAGATGACCTTGATATCGACGCCCTGATCGGCGAAATATTCGAGCGTCAGGCGGGCGCTCGGGCGGATTTTGTCGCTTAAAACGATCAACGCGATCGGTTCAAGCCCGACCGGCAGTCCGGTATTGTAGAAGGGATGAGCGCTTTGCGCGGCAACGAGGACGCGGAACCCGCGCTCGGAAAATTCTTTCGCGCGCTTTGCGAGCGTTTCGTCCGGCGTCTGGAAGACGAATTCCAGCGCGCCGAGCACGTAGCTCCCGCGGCCGGAAAAGGAGGCGCCGCTCCATTTGCGCGCCGAGGAGAAGGGAACGACCGTCTCGCTCTGCCAGTCGCTGTCGTCGCCGACGAAGGCGCGGATCGCGTCGAAGGTCGGGTTCGTATCGGATTGGGCGCTGAGCATCGCGCGCAGCGCTTCCCGGACGGAATCTTCGGAGATTCCCGGGACCGGAAGAATATGGTCGAGCTGCATCGCGCCTTCGGTGATCGTACCGGTTTTATCGAGGCAGAGCGTGTCCACCCGGGCGAGCGTTTCGATGCAGTAGAGCTCCTGGACGAGCGTTTTATGGCGCGAAAGGCGAATGACGCCAACGGCGAACACGACGCTGGTCAGCAGGATCAGGCCTTCCGGGATCAGCCCGATCAATGCCGCAACAATGCTGACGACCGCCTCGCGGTAAGGCGTATGGGAAGCGAAAATTTCCTTATAGAACAGCAGGATTCCTACGGGGATGATGACGATGCCGATGATCTTGATGATGATATTGATCCATTTGAGGATCTCGGAATTGTTTTTCTTGATATACTTCGCGCTGTTGGAGATTTTGGTCGCGTAGTTGTCAACGCCGATGTGCTCAACGCGCGCGTAGCAGCTGCCGCTTGAAAGGAAGCTGCCGGAGAGCATCGTATCGCCGGGGGCTTTCGGCAGGGGATCGCTTTCGCCGGTGATCAGCGCTTCGTTGACCTCGCAGGAGCCCTCGAGAACGGTGCAGTCGCAGCAGATCTGATTGCCCGAGGAAAGATGAAGAACGTCGTCGAGGACGATTTCGGAGACGGGGATTTTATCGATCTGGCCGCCGCGGACGACGGAAGCCTTCGGCGAGGAGATGAGGGAGAGGCGGTCGATCGTCTTTTTGGCGCGGATTTCCTGGAAGCTGCCGATGCAGGTGTTGAGGAAAATGATATTCAGAAACAGCGCGTTTTTGATCGAACCGACGGTGATGACGAGGATTCCGAGGATGACGTTGAGGATATTGAAGGGGGTGATCGCGTTATCCCGGATGATGCGGCCGATCGATTTCGTTTTGATATCGCTCTCGCCGTTCTGATAGCCGGCGGCGACGCGCTTTTCAACCTGTTCGGCGCTCAAACCGCTTGTATAATCGGGATGGTAGCGCTCGATCTGATTGTATTGAATGCCGCTGCCTTCGGCTTTCGGCGCAGGCGCGGCGGCTTTTTTCCGTAAATTCATCGCAAACCTTCCTTTGCTCTAATGACCCTATTATACAATGCTTTTTGAAAATTGTGTAGATATTTTGACGATTTTATCCGCAAAAAATACCGGAGAATCTTTTCGTTTTTTTCATTGACATTTTTTTATAAGTAGGTTATACTAAAATACGCCTCAAAAACCGAATACGGAGCGGTATCGAAGTGGTCATAACGGGCCTGACTCGAAATCAGGTGAACAGCAATGTTCCGTGGGTTCGAATCCCACCCGCT
>CACZON010000140.1 GCA_902782805.1 Oscillospiraceae bacterium | reverse complement strand
TTTCGCTCGCGTTTTCGGTCTGCTCCCGTCCTGTCATCCAGAGCGGAGCGAAGCGAAGTCGAAGGATCTCACGTTCTACGGATAAGCAGAATACTCTGAACGCGAGCATAAAAGCTGCATCTATTCACAAAGCCGATTACGCGAAAGCGGAGATATTTCGCCCGCGCTTTTTCACATTCGCGTAATCGGCGCTGAGATGGAAAAAAGACTTTCGCTCGCGTTTTCGGTCTGCTCCCGTCCTGTCATCCAGAGCGGAGCGAAGCGAAGTCGAAGGATCTCACGGTCTACGGATAAGCAGAACACTCTGAACGCGAGCATAAAAGCTGCATCTATTCACAAAGCCGATTACGCGAAAGCGGAGATGTGAGAACTGCTCCCCAAGGGCAGAACGACTGCTCCTGTATCAGCATTTCCTGCCGGGCGTTATAGCCCGCTCCCCGCACCGGAGAACCTTGCGTGAAAAAAAGATTGCCTTTTTGGGGAAAAGAATTTATCATAAGAATGATTTCTGAATTCTTAACGCAAAAAGGAAGCGATGGGATATGTTTGAACCGGTTGCCGTTGCCGAATGCCGAAGCTATCTGCCTAAAGTCTGCGCGCCGGCGCTGCGGGGCGTGATCGAAGCGATCGACGGCCTCGATTTCGTAAAGCCGGGGATGAAGATCGGCATCAAGGTGAACCTGATCGCCGCGCTGAAGCCCGAGCGTGCAGCAACGACTCATTTTGAGCTCGTGTGCGCGCTGTGCGATCTGATCCGCGAAAAAGGCGCAACGCCGATCGTCGGCGACAGTCCCGGCGGCGCATTCAGTTCCCCGGCGCTGAAAATCGTCTACCGCGCAACGGGGATGACCGAGGCGGAGCGTCACGGCGCGCTGCTCAATTCGAATTTTTCCCAGAAGGAAGCGCGTTTCGAAGAAGCGAAGGAAGCAAAGACCTTTGCCTATACCGCCTGGCTCGACGACGTCGACGCGATCATCAATTTCGCGAAGCTCAAGACCCACGGAATGATGGGGATGACGGCGGCGGTAAAAAACCTGTTCGGAACGGTTCCGGGGTCCATCAAGCCGGAGTACCATTTCCGTTTTCCGGGGGAAGAACGTTTCGCTTCGATGCTGATCGATCTCAACGAATATTTCAAGCCGCAGCTCAACCTGATCGACGCGGTCATCGGGATGGAGGGCAACGGTCCTACGGCCGGAACGCCGCGCGCGATCGGCGCGCTGATCGCCTCGCGCTCGCCCTACTGCGCCGACCTGCTCGCCGCAAAGCTGATCGGCATCAGCGATCTTGAAGCGCCCACCGTCCGCGTTATGAAGGCGCGGGGGCTCTGCCCGCAATCGGTCGAAGGGCTCGAGATCCGCGGCGACTATGCGCCGTTTGTGATCGAGGATTACGGCCTGATCGCGAATCGCCGCAGCCTCGAGGTCCTGAACAATCCGAAAACGGCGTTCGGCCGCGTACTTACAAAGAGCCTGCGCTCGGTCCTTGCCCCAAAGCCGGTGGTGCTGAAAGAGTCCTGCGTCCGGTGCGGAAAATGCGCCGAGGTTTGTCCCGCCGGGGCGGTTGCCGTTGGCGAAAAGCCGGCGAAGATCGACCGCTCAAAGTGCATCCGATGCTTCTGCTGCCAGGAATTCTGCCCGAAAGGCGCGATCGAAGTTCACCGGCCGGCGATCGCAAGAATCGCCTCCCGCTTTTGAACGATTCCGTACAAAAAGCCCCGGAACGAAACGTTCCGGGGCTTTCTTTCTGTAATTTTTCGACGACTCTGCTTTCAGAAGACTGCACTGCGTGCGATTATCTCATGCAGAACGGTTTCTCATTTTGCCGGCGGATACTCATTGCAGAGCAGGCGGTACGGAGCCTCGTCTTCTTCAATTTCGGGGAAGCGGCCAACCGGCGGGTTAAACCGATTATCGGTGTTGTCGTCGTTGCACTGGCTGACTTCACCCAGCAGGACCGATCCGGTGCCTTCTTCTACCGCAAAATCGTGATACATCCCCTGCGTTATCCACAGGCTTTCACCCGGCGTCAGACGGATCTGCGTACCTGCCGGAACGATTTTTGTCAGGCCGTCCATATGTATGGTTACATCGGAAACGTAGTCGATTTCTTCATTGGGGAGGCTGTTATAAACCCGAATCAGGCAGTTGCCGCCGCCGCGATTGATAATATCCTCCGTTTTATACCAATGGAAATGATTTGCCGCCGTTTGGCCTTCCTTCAGATAGAGAAGCTTTTCCGCATATACCTTCGGATATTTTTCGCTGTTGGTTCTGCATCCGTTTCGAATCGTAATCAGCGAAAAGCCGATCTTGTCGAAATTTCCCAGACCGAAATCGGTAATATCCCAACCCAGCATACAGTCACGGATTTCATCATACTCGTGACCGGCGGTTTTCCATTCTTCCGGGGTCATGTGACAGAATGGCGGCAGATAACACTTATAAGCCTCGCACATAGCTTCCAGCTCTTTCAGCGCTTTATTGATTTCTGAACGTTTCATGTTTTCTCCGTGTCAATGATTGTTTTTGTGAATCATATGATTCTGCCGATTACTCTGCTTTCGGCGCGCCGAAGAAATGGAGGACGGAAGGATCGATTTCGGAGATCTTCTTTGCGCCGGTGCGCGCCATTGCCGCGCGCAGTTCTCCGTTGATTTCGAGAAGGCGGTCGCAGACGCCCTGCGCGGCGTTTTCGCGCAGCGGAGTCATGATCGCGCGCCCTACGGAGACGGCGTCCGCGCCGAGGGCCAGCGCCTTAAAGACGTCGAAGCCGTTTTCCACGTCGCAATCGAGGAAGATCGTAAGCGAATCGCCGACCGCTTTGCGGATCTTCGGCAGCAGGTAAAGCGGCGGGACGGCGGATTTCATGATCCCGTGGTGATGGGAAACGACGATTCCCTGCGCGCCGAGCTCTGCGCTTTTGAGCGCGTCGGCAACGGAGAGCACGCCCTTGATGACGAACGGCAGACCGGTCCGGGCGATATAGCGCCGAAGATCGGCTTCGCTTTTCGCGTTCATCGAAAAGCCCATGACGTTATCGTATCCGCCGAAGCGCGAGAAGGTATGGTCGATATCCATCCCGACGCCGAAGCAGGAGACTCTTTTCGCTTCGTCGAGGCGCTCGAAGATCAGGTCTTCGTCGGCATAAGGTTTTACGATCTTGATGACCGAAGCGCCGCTTTGGGCAACGCGGGCGGTCTCGGCGGGTTCGCCCATACCGATAAAAACGAGGCTTCCGGCAGCTTTTGCGCCGCGGGCCATCTCGGCAAGGCCTTCGGGATGATGACTGTTCAAATGGGAAAGTGCTGCGGTCGTGATCGGGTTTTCGAATTCCTTTCCGAAGATCGAAACGTGCGTATCGGCGAGATCGGAACCGATCAGCCGCGTCTCAAGCAGGATCGAATCGAAGTATTCGCGGGTGATGAGGTCGGAATCGCCGTGAAGATTCTGGATCATTCTCTCTGGCTCCTTTTCATATTTCTTTTTCTAAAAAATACCACTTTTCCGCGCAAAAGTCAAATGCCCGCTGCTTCTCTGCGTTTGACAGATTCGCCGTTTTGAAGGATAATAGAGGGGATGAAAGAAGAAACGGGGCGTTTTTTTGCGCAGTAAACTCACGTTTTTCGAGGCGGCGGCGCTGATCCTTTCCGGCGCGGCGCTCGCTTTCGGCCTTTATGAGATCCATTCGTTTTCCGGCGTAACGGAGGGAGGCGTGCTCGGCGCGGTCCTTTTGTTCGAGCATTGGTTCGGGATTTCCCCGGCGATCTCCGGCGCGGTGCTCAACGCGCTGTGCTACCTGATCGGCATCAAAACCTTCGGAAAACCGTTTTTGATCCGTTCGGCGATCGCCGCGGGGAGCTTTTCGCTGTTCTATTCTCTTTTTGAGCAGACGGAGCCGCTGTTCCCGCGCATTGCGGAGCATCCGCTCGCCGCGGCGGCGGTCGGCGCGCTGTTCGTCGGCGTAACGGTCGGGATCT
>CACZON010000139.1 GCA_902782805.1 Oscillospiraceae bacterium | reverse complement strand
GATCTTCCTTGCAACGGAGCGGAACGTCCCTGCGTTTTCGTTTTACAAAACGCTCGGCTTTACCGAGCTGCCCGAATACGTTGGATTCTATAAGGATTTTTAGCAGAATACGAAAAATCCCCGGAATGCTCCGGGGATTTTTTTGTTTCAAAACAGATTCGCAGCAGGCATTGGGAAAAGCGAAAATCATTCAAAAAACATTCCGTCCGTATACGCGTCGGAAAACGAAGGGTGCGAGGGCAGGTCGATCGGACTTACAAGCGCCCGGATCCGTTCCAGATCGGATCGCGCCTCTTCGGAGATCGCGGCGGAAATCGCGCCGGCGAGCGCGAGATTGCCGCGTTTTTGGGTTTTTCCTTTGCATTCGCGGGGGATCATCCCCAAAAGAGCCGCGTTCCTGCGGTGGGCAAAGGCGCCGAAGCCGCCGCCGAGGGAAAGCCGGTCCAGATCGGAGAGCGAAACGCCGCTTTCCTCCGAGAGAATGCGAATCCCGGCGAAGATCGCCGCTTTTGCGAGCTGGAATTTGCTGATATCGGCCTGCGAAAGGAAGATCTTTCGGTCGTCCGTTACGAAAAACACCGGACGGCCGTCTTTTTCGCCGATCTGCCGCGCCAGAGGGGAATCGGCTTCGTCCGCCCCGGCGAGACGGCCCATTTCGTCGAGGAGTTCTTCCTCAAAGAGGATCCCCAAAAGATCGATAAAGCCCGAGCCGCAGATCCCTTTCGGCGCCCCGCCGCCGAGCACTTCGAGGTCGAGCGCTCCGTTTTCGTAACGGACGCCGGAGATTGCTCCTTCGGAGGCAGTCATTCCGTTTTCGAGCAGCGACGCCTTAAAGGCCGCGCCGCCGTCGACCGCGCAGGCGAGGATCCGATCCCGGTTCCCGAGCGCGATTTCCGTGTTGGCGCCGAGATCGATCAGCAGCGCGCTTTTTTCGCTTTGGATCATTTTGGAAGAAAGAATTCCGCAGAGCAGATCGCTGCCGAGAAATCCCGCGGCCGCCGGGCAGAGATAAACGTCGGCGTCTATCGAGAGCCCGAGCTCTTTTCCGCGCTTCGTTTCCCCGAAGAGTGAGATCGGAACGAAGGGAGCGGTCGAGATCGCCGAGGGATCGAGGCCCGCAAAAAAGTGCATCAGGATCGTATTGCCGGCAACCGAAAGCCGCCGGATCTCCTCGGGCGCAACGTTTTCACGGCAGCAAAGCGTTTCGATACAGGAATCGATCTGGCGGATCAGGATCTCATGGAGTTCTGCGGCGCGCCCTTCCGCGGCTGCTTTGAGGCGTGATAAAACGTCGGCGCCGAAGATGCGCTGGCTGTTGTCGGCGCTGAGGCCCGAACGCAGCGCTCCGGTTTCGAGATCGATCAGGCGAAGGATCACGGTCGTCGTACCGAGATCACAGGCAACCGCATAGCCGTGCTGGCCCGGGGTCGGCGGATAGAGCTCGCCGTCGCTTTGATCCGCAAAGGAAATGCGGACTTCCGGCGAAAGCTCTACGCTCATCCCTTCCTTTGCGGGAGTCGTACAGGCGAGGCAGGCTCCGAAGAACGCTTCGCTGCGGACAAAAACGGTGCATTTTTTGCAGGTTCCCTTTCCGCCGCAGGGCGCCGAAACACTCCGGATCCCGGCGTTCTGCAAAACGTCGAGAATCGTCTGGCCTTCGGTAAAGGGCAGCTCGTGACGAAGCGCTCCTTCATAAACTGTAAGCTTCATTTGCGTCGTTTTCCTTTCGTTCTCCGCTCCGGGAAGTTTTCTGCCGCTTCTATTGTACCATTCCGGTTTTTTGATTGCAACCGCCCCGTTTTTGAGCGAAAAATCCGAGAAAAAAGCGCCGCCCGATTTTTCAGGGGCGGCGCTTTTGCGGTTGTTTTTACTGCGGACCGGATCAGAGACCGGCGAGCTCGAGGAGCTGCGGGATCTTCGATTCCCAGCCCATCGCCATGATGTGAACGCCCTGGCAGTAGGGCTTGCACGCGCGGATGATTCGCGCGGCGATCTCAACGCCGGTAATGCCGGCCTTCGTCTTTTCCTTGTCGGCCTTGAGTTCGGCGATCATTTCGTCCGGAACGTGGATGCCAGCGACGGCTTTGTTCATATAAGTCGCCATTCCGGCGGATTTGAGGAGGACGATGCCGAGCTGAACGGGACGGTCAAACTGCTTTGCCTTTTCCATGAAGGCGAGGAATTTCTCCGTATCGTAAACGGCCTGCGTCTGGAAGAATTCCGCGCCCGCAAGAACTTTGCGCTCCATTTTGGCGAGCTGCGCGTCAACGGAATCGCTGCAGGGAGAAACCACGGCGCCTTTCGCGAAAGAAGGAGCTTCGCCGACAAGCTCGTTGCCGGCGAGATCGTGGCCTTCTTCGAGCGCGCGGATCGCGGCAAGCAGGGAGACGGAATCAAGGTCGAAGACGGGCTTCGCGCCCGGATGGTCGCCGAGCTTGGTATGGTCGCCGGTCAGGCAGAGGACGTTGTCGATACCGAAGGCGGCGGCGCTTAAAAGATCGGACTGCAGCGCGATGCGGTTGCGGTCGCGGCAGGTGAGCTGATAGATCGGGTTGAGTCCGGCGTCCTTGAGGGCCTTGCAGGTCGCAAGCGAGCCGACGCGCATGACGGAGGACTGGCAGTCCGTTACGTTGACGGCGGAGAGGCCGCTCAGATATTCCTTCGCTTCCTCAACGACACCCTCGAGGTGGCAGCCTTTCGGCGGGCCGACTTCCGCGGTCACTACAAATTCGCCCTGACGAAATAATTCAGTAACTTTCATACTTCATTGCTCCTAATCCAAATTTTATCTTAACCGTTCTGTTTATAGACTTCGTCGTCGGTGGAATAATTGCGAAGCTGGGTCGGGACCTTCAGAAGATCCAGCCGGCCGAGCGCTTCAAGGCGCCGGTAGATGCGTTCCCAGCCGCAGTCCATCTCGGGATCGACTTCGCATTTCCCGTTCTTCGCGCCGCCGCACTGGCCGTTTAAAAGGCTCTTCGAGCAGGCGGTGATCGGGCAGATGCCGCCGGTCAGGTTCAGATAGCATTCGCCGCACTGGCCGCAGTCAACTTCGAGCGGAGTAACGCCCTGGGTGCCCGGGAGGCGGTAGGTATCGCATCCGGCAAGGACCTTTTTCTCCGGGAAACACTCTGCAACGGTCTGAACGCCGACGCCGCAGGAAAGGACGAGAACCGCGTCCGCTTCTTCGATCTCGTTTTTGTGCGCCTCCAGGCGAAGCTGCAGATTTTCGGGGTTGCAGACGTAATCCGTCGTCAGAATGCCGGTGACTTTGCCTGCGGCGGCAAGCTCCGCCTCAAGCGCTTCGGCTTCGGCGACCGGGAAGCTCAGCTCTTTGCAGCCGTGGCAGTTCAGAATAAAGCAGGTGCCGCCGAGAAGAGATTCGATGGCCTCTCTGGATTTGAGTTTCGTAATCAGCATCTTACTTCATCCCCCTTACTGCCGCTTTGCCGGCCCGGATTTTTGAGAGCAGCGGGATCTTTGAGGAACAGATATACTCGCAGCTCTTGCATTCGATGCAGTCCATCACGTTGCGATCGCGCATTCCCTCAAAGTTTCCTTCGTCCGCATATTTCGCAAAGTACAGCGGCGTCAGCTCCATCGGGCAGACGTCGACGCAGCGGCCGCATTTGATGCAGGGCATTTCCTGCGTCGGATCGGGATCGACGGCGATCACGCCGTTCGCGCCCTTGAGGATCGGAACGTCCAGATCGGACTGAACGAGGCCCATCATCGGGCCGCCGATCTTGACGATCGCGTTGTCGGCGGTAATGCCGCCGCAGTATTCGATCAGATCGCGGACATTCGTACCGATTTTCACGATAAAGTTGCCGGGATTCTTGATCCGCTCGCCGGTAACGGAAACGACGCGCTCGATCAGCGGCATGCCGAGCTGGATCGCGTCGGAGATCGCTTTCGCCGTGCTGACGTTGCAGACGACGGCGCCGACGTCCGCCGGCAGTCCGCCGGAAGGAACCTGGCGGCCCAGAACGCGCTTGATCAGCATCTTTTCGGCGCCCTGGGGGTATTTGGTGCGCGCGGCAGCGACTTCGATATTTTCGAGTCCTTCGGTCTTTTCCTGCATCAGAGCGATCGCGTCGGGCTTGTTGTCTTCGATGACGATGACGCCGCGCTTCGCGTCGACCGCTTTGAGGATCGCCTGAAGGCCGAAAATGATTTCGTCCGCGTACTGAAGGAGAACTTTATGGTCCGCGGTGATGAGCGGTTCGCATTCGCAGCCGTTCAAAAGAACCGCGTCGATCGGTTTGCCGGGTTTGAGCTTGACCGCGGTCGGGAACGTTGCGCCGCCCATGCCGACGATGCCGCTGTCGCGGACGATGTTGTAGAGATCGTCGGGCGTGAGGGATTCAAGCGTGCCGCGCGGCGTTACGGATTCGTCGAGGGTATCCTTTCCGTCGGAGCGGATGACGACCGCCGGAGACGGTTTCCCGGAGACGGGATGGAGCCTCGGTTCGATCGCAACGACGGTGCCGCTGACGCTCGAATGAACCGAAGCGCTGATGTAACCGTCTGCTTTTCCGAGGAGCTGGCCGACTTTTACGCTGTCGCCGACGCTTACAACGGGCTCGGCGGGCTTGCCGGTATGCTGAGAGAGCGGAATGACGACGGTTTCCGGTTCCGGGAAGCGGCAAAGCGGCGCGTTTTCGGCGAGCGCTTTGCGCTCTGCAGGATGAACGCCGCCGTAGTAACCGTCGAATCTTGCTTCGCGTACTTCTTTTACGTAGTCGCTGATCACTTTGTGGTCGACCTTCGAATAATCGCGCAATTCGACGGGATGCGAGAGGAATTCTTCGAGGCGGCCCTGTTTTTCAAGCCGCCGGTAAATCTTCTCCCAGGCGCAGTCGCGGTTGGGATCCACTTCGCATTTTCCGTTCTTGGCGCCGCCGCACTGGCCGTTTAAGAGACTCTTGGAGCAGTCGACGATGGGGCAGATGCCGCCGGTGAGGTTCAGATAGCACTGCGCGCAGGCATCGCACGCTTTTTTTGTAAGCGCCATGCCGTGGTGTCCCCGGAAGTTGAGCGTATTGCAGGCGGCGAAAACCTGCGTCGGGAGCAGATCGGCCACCGTCTGTACGCCGAGACCGCAGGAGAGAACGACGACGTTCTCCGTCCCTTCCGGGATCAGGGCCGCGAGCTTTTTCTCCGTCTGGAGTTTGTTGCAGAGGAAGTCGATGCAGGCGGAACCCGTAACCGTTTTTCCCTGTTCCTGCGCGATCTTCAGGAATTCTTCGCAGTCCGTTTCCTCGACGGACTCAAATTCCTTGAAGCACTTGTTGCAGGCGATCACGAAAAGGTGATCCGCGCCGGCCAGAACCTCTGAAAGCTCTTCGGGAGTTTTCAGCTTGTACTTGGTATAGTTTTCCAATTCTTCACCTTCCTAAATGAACTATCCGGACGGGGATCGAAACGGGAGAAAATCCCACGCCGGAAGCAGGAGATCACAATACAAAAATTATACCATGCACATCTTCAAAATACAATTGGATCGGTGAAAAAAAGAGCGGGAACCGCCAACTTTTTGTTGTGTTTCCGGAAAGAAAAACGAAAATGAACCGATCAAACGGCCTTTATTTTTCTAAAAACAAATCATCAGAAAATACAGTTTTTCATTCGTTGACAAGCGGTTTTTCAGTTGTTATAATAAAAAAAGCGTAATCCATTCTGTTGCCGCGCGACAGCCGGTCAAACTATAAACGGAAAGGTTCTGAAACATCATGGGATTCAAAAGCGACATCGAAATCGCACAGGAAGCAACTCCTCTTCATATCAAAGAAGTTGCTGCAAAACTCGGCCTGACCGAGGATGACATCGAGTACTACGGCAAATACAAAGCAAAAGTCGACTATAATCTGCTCAAAAACGAGCGCCCCGGCCATAAGGCGAAGCTGATCCTCGTTACCGCGATCAACCCCACCCCCGCGGGCGAAGGCAAAACCACCATTACGGTCGGTACCGGCGACGCGCTCTCGCGCCTCGGCAAAAAAACCGTTATCGCGCTGCGTGAACCTTCCCTCGGCCCGGTCTTCGGCGTCAAAGGCGGCGCTGCCGGCGGCGGCTACGCACAGGTTGTTCCGATGGAAGACATCAACCTCCATTTCACCGGCGACTTCCACGCGATCGGCGCGGCAAACAACCTGCTCGCCGCGATGCTCGACAACCATATTTATCAGGGCAACGAACTTGATATCGATACCCGCCGCATCGTTTGGAGACGCTGCGTCGATATGAACGACCGCCAGCTTCGCGCCGTCGTCGACGGACTCGGCGGCCGGACGCAGGGCGTTCCGCGTTAAGACGGATTCGACATCACCGTCGCGTCGGAAATCATGGCCGCGTTCTGCCTGGCAACCGGCATCGACGACCTGAAGGAGCGCTTCGCGCGCATCGTCGTCGCTTACGACCGCAAGGGCAACGCCGTTACCGCCGGTCAGCTGCACGCGCAGGGCGCTATGGCCGCGCTCCTCAAGGACGCGCTCAAGCCGAACCTGGTTCAGACGCTGGAAGGTACGCCGGCGTTCGTCCACGGCGGACCGTTCGCGAACATCGCCCACGGCTGCAACTCCGTTATGGCAACGAGAATGGCGCTGCATTTCGGCGACTACGTCGTAACCGAAGCCGGATTCGGCGCGGATCTCGGCGCGGAGAAATTCCTCGACATCAAGTGCCGTCTTACGGGTCTGCGCCCGGATGCGGTGATCATCGTTGCGACCATTAAGGCGCTCAAATACAACGGCGGCGTCCCGAAGGCCGAGGTCGGCAAAGAGAACCTCGAAGCGCTTGAAAAGGGCCTTCCGAACCTGCTCAAGCACGTTGAAAATATCACGAAGGTATTCGGACTGCCCGCAGTCGTTGCCCTCAACCGTTTCGTCAACGATACGGACGCCGAGATCGCGCTCGTCGAGAAGAAGTGCGCGGAACTGGGCGTCAACGTCAAGCTCTGCGAAGTCTGGGGCAAAGGCGGCGAAGGCGGCATCGAGCTCGCGAAGGAAGTCATTCGCCTCTGCGATCAGCCGAACGAGTTCAAATTCTCCTATGACGTCGACCTGCCGATCAAGGAAAAGATCAAAGCGATCGCTACCAAGATCTACGGCGCCGACGGCGTTACCTATGCCGGCAGCGCGAACCGCGAGATCGCGAACCTCGAGAAACTCGGATTCGGCAACCTGCCGATCTGCATGGCAAAGACGCAGTATTCGCTGACCGACGACCAGACGAAGCTCGGAAGACCGACCGGATTTGAGATCACGATCCGTTCCGTCACGGTTTCCGCCGGCGCGGGCTTCATCGTTGCGCTGACCGGCGACATCATGAAGATGCCCGGCCTGCCGAAGGTCCCGGCCGCCGAGAAGATCGACGTTGACAACAACGGAAAGATCTCCGGCTTGTTCTGATAAAAGAGGATTTCATACGATGAGTAATATTCCGCAGTGGTCCTGCGAAAAGTTTGCAGCTGAGACGTTTTCCTCCGCTCCGGTTCCCGGCGGCGGAGGAGTCGCCGCGCTGGTCGGCAGCATCGGCGCCGCCCTCGCGGGGATGGTCTGCAATCTGACCGCAGGCAAAAAAAGATATGCCCAGTACGAAGAAGACATTGCGCGGATTGTCGCGAAAGCGCGGAAGCTGATGGACGAGCTGATGGCGCAGATCGACCGTGACGCAGAAAATTTCTATCCGCTCTCGAAGTGCTACGGACTTCCGTCCTCCACCGAGGAGGAAAAAGCGGTGAAAGAAGAAAAAATGCAGGCGGCGCTGAAAGTCGCCGTCACCGCGCCGATCGAGATCGTCCGTTTGGCTTACGAGGCGATCCTGCTCCACGAGGAGCTCGCGGTAAAGGGCTCGAAACTCGCTGTTTCCGACGTCGGCTGCGGCGTGCTTTGCCTCAAGGCCGCGATGCAGTGCGGCTGGCTCAACGTGATGATCAACCTCAAATCCATCCACGATGCGGAGTTTATCGCCGGGGTGGAAAAAGAGCTCAAACCGATCCTCGAAACGGGCGAAAAGCTCGCGGATGAGATCTATGCGAACGTTGCTGCGCAGCTCGCATATTAATTTTACGGGAACCAAAACGAATCTGGATAAAGGAGAAAAACTATGGCTCAGGTACTCGATTGCAAGAAAGTAGCGGAAGCGATCAAGGAAGATTGCCGCGTACAGGCAGATGCGCTTCGCGCAAAAGGGATCGTCCCGAAGCTCGCGATTCTTCGCGTCGGCGAAAAGGGACCGGACCTTTCCTATGAGAAAGGCGCGACGAAGGCGATGCAGGAAGCGAATATCGACGTAGAAGTATTCGCGCTCCCGGCAGACGTTTCCCAGGAGGATTATATCAAAAAGATCCGCGAGATCAACGCCGATCCCGCAATCAACGGCATCCTGGCGTTCCGTCCGCTCGACAATATCGATGAAACGGTCGCGATTTCGATGAACCTCAGCGCGGTCAAGGACTGCGATTCCACAACGACGGAGAACATGGGCAAGGTCGTCATCAACGATCCGACCGGTCTCAATCCCTGCACGGCGGAAGCGATCATGGCGGTCATCGATTATTATGCCGAAGAGATCAAGGCCCACACCCGCAAAAAATACGCGCCGCTCGCGATGGCGAAGCCCGGCCAGGAAGACGACGTCTGCTGCGGACTCGACGTCTGCGTCATCAATAACTCGAACCTGATCGGCAAGCCGCTTTCGATGATGCTGACCAACCGCTTTGCGACCGTCTCGATCGTCCACCATCTGACCCATGCCGAGGTCAAGAACGATTATATCAAGCGCGCGGACGTTGTCATCGTTGCAACGCCGTTTAAGGATACCCTTACGGCGGATATGATCGCCGACGGCGCGATCGTCATCGACGCCGCCGTCATCCGTGAGAAAGCGTTCGATGAAAACGGCAATCCGATCATCAACGAGAAAACCGGTAAGCAGAAGACGATCACCCTCGGCAGCTCCTCTGCGGACGTCGAGGAAAAGGCGTCCTGGAAGACTCCGGTGCCCGGCGTCGGAAGCATCACCTCCGCGATCCTCGTGCGCAACGTGATCAAAGCCTGCAAGATTCAGAATCATCTGATCTGATCCCGTTCAGGCCGCAAAAAAACAGAAAAGCACCTGCAAAAAGCAGGTGCTTTTTTTATCGTTTCTTTTGGATCGTTTCCTTTATATCCCAAAAGTTCGTTGCCGCCGGCGCCGCAAAAGAGCCTTTTCGGGCCTTTTCCGGTTTGAACCGACCGTTTTACCAGGGGTTGACCACCCGTTTCGGCCTGCGGCCTTCCGCAGCGTCGCGAAGGTCTTCCGCAATCATTTCGTAGCTGCGGCGGAAGCTCGAAGCCGTGATCCCCGCGATATGCGGGCTGAACAGCAGCTTGTCCGAAACGTCCTTTGGCGCCCGGAGCAGCGGGTGATCCGGCAAAACCGGCTCGAAATCGAGCGTATCGAGCGCCGCTTTCGAGAGCTTCCCGGATGCGAGCGCTTCGATCAGGGCTTCGTCGTCGACCAGCTCCCCGCGCGCCGTATTGATCAGCATCGCGCCGTCCTTCATCTTCGCAAAGAATGCTTTTCCCGCCATTTTTTCCGTATCGGGGCTGACCGGAACGTGGAGGCTGACGAGATCGCTTTCGGCGAGAAGGGTCTCAAGGCTGCAGAACGTTACCCCGAATTGTGCCTGCTGCGTCGGAGAGAGCGGGAACAGATCCGTGCAGTAGATTTTCCTGACGCCGAACGCTTTGAGCAGCGCGGCGACTTTTCGGGCGATATCGCCGAATCCGACGAGCCCCGCGGAGCAGTCGGCAAGCTCCCGCAGATCTCCGCGCTGCATATAGCCTTCTTTGACCCGGATCTGCGCTCCGGCGCGGACGGCGCGGTCTCCGCCGACGAGATCGCGGAGCATGCCCAGCATCAGCAGTACGGTCTGTTCCGCCACCGCGGCGGAATTCATTCCCTTGCTGTTGCAGACGTAGACGCGCCGTTTTCTTGCCATTTCCAGATCGATCCGGTTATAGGCGACGCCTTCCGAATGGATCAGGCGCAGATTCGGCATCCGTTCGATCAGCGCGCCGGGTACCTCGCCGATCGCGTCGGCAACGATGAACTGAGCGTCCCCCGCGGCCGTGAGATATTCCTGTACGCTCAGCCCGATCGGGGCTTCCACCCGCTCGAGCTCGAACAGAAAACTGTCCGCAGCGGCGAACCGCTCGATATTTCCGGCTTTGCCGATATGAAGCAGCTTCATAGAGTTTCTCCTTTTTGAAAATTCAACCCGAACCGTTCAAAAAACGCGGAAGAGCTCCGCGTTTTCTGAAAACAAGAACGTTCTTCCGGATTCGTTTCCCGAAAACTCAGCGGTTTTCGGCAGAATCCTTCTTTTCCGCGCCGGCGTTTCCGGCGCCGCCGGAAAGCGTCCAGTGACGGTAGACGCTCGCGGCGTCCTTCGCTTCGCGGGCCTTTTTGGCCGCTTCGGTATAGAGCCCGTATTCGTGTGCGACGAGGCACTCCATGTAGCTCGGGTCGGTATGGGCGTTTCTGGGCAGCGGGACGTCCTGCTCGCCGGCCAGAATATCCTGAACCTTCCGGATATCGACGGTATGGGTACTGCTCTTGTCCGCAACGATCACGGCGGCGGCTACACCCGCGGCCTGGCCGGTGCCGACGCATTGCGGGATCAGGTTGACGTTGTCGATTGCGATGCGGTCCGCCGAGATATGCCGGCCGGGGGCGAGGATGTTTTCAACCTTCTGCGGCAGGATCGAGCGATACGGAATCTCAATCGGCGCGTTGTCGTTGAGCGTGTCGACGGTGCAGTGCCAGGCGATGCAGTCGTCGTGCTCCTTCGGGAAAGCCCAGTCGTTCGAGGAGATGACGTATTCACCGACGATGCGGTGAGAGCCTCTGGTGCCGAGCTGCGGCGCGATGTCGTAAAGATAAGCGTCCTTGAAGATCTCCGGGCAGGCGATCCGGTAGTATTCGACCACCTTGCGGATCGCGAGGCGCGTTTTCATCTCGGTATCGGTCTGATCGGCAATCTTCGAGCAGTCGTGCTTGGGCTGCCAGTTGTTCATCCAGCTGACGTTGTCGGTCGGGCCGTCGATCATGCCGGCGCGGAAGCCGTGGATTTCGGCGACGGCGTTGTTCAGGACGCGGGCGTCCTGCGGATATTTCTGCATCCATTCGTTGAAGGCTTTTTTGCTGAAGCCGCCGATGCGGTAAACAAGCGCGGTCGAGGAGCAGCGGCATTCGTCATCGATCGCGGAGGAGGTAGGCGCTCCGGAGAGACGACAGAGATCCGCGTCGCCGGTCGCGTCGATCACGACCTTGGCAAGAACCGCCTGGCGGCCCTGCTTGCTCTCGAAAATAACGCCCTTGCAGACGCTGCCTTCCATAATGGGCTTGGTGCCCCAGCTGTGATACAGGACCCGGATGGAATCCGCATGCTCGTTGAGCATAACGTCCATCTCGATTTTCATCTGATTGGGTTCTACCATAAAGCCGTGGCAGATGCGGTCGCGGGTGGCGCCGCCGACGCCCCGGTAATACTTCATGAGCAGAGGATCGGTGCTGCCGGTGAGCTCCGGCGGCGGTCCGGCAACGGCGCCGGGGATCTTCGAAAGGCGGGTGAACCATTCCTCCTGCAATCCGCGAACGAAGATCTTGTCGTGGAAGGAGAGGTTAGGGATCAGCAGCACGTAGCCGCCGGTGACGTCGCCGCCGCAGTAGCCGTAGCGCTCCATCAGGATCACGTTTTTGCAGCCTGCCCGGGCCGCGGCAATCGCCGCGCTGTGGCCGGCAGCGCCGCCGCCTACTACGAGAACGTCACATTCGTCGTAAATGGGGATCGTTGTCTGGGGCTCGAAATAGGTCTTTGCTCTCATGCTTTTTACCTCCGATTGATTGTAAGATCAAGGGTGACGGCTCTTGCTGCCTGAACCGTGATTTTCTTAGAGAACTTCTTGTGAACATTATACTGTATTCCGGCGAAATTATCCAGCTTTTTATGGAAAAAACCAAGAAAATTCCGCCCGTGCCGTTTCTGTAAAACGAAGTTGCCTTCTCCTCAAAAAAAGCCGCCCGCGATTTCGCGGGCGGCAGGCCGTTTCGGCGTTTTCTCAGTCTTCAAAATACGAGCGGACTTTTTGGAGCAGCTGCGGAATTTCCAGATGCTGCGGGCAGGCCTCGACGCACTGGCCGCACTCGAGGCAGTCGGCGAGGTTGGAGCAGCTGCGGTTGTAGGAACGAAGCTGGGCGGCCTTGTTGCCGAATTTGACGGCGGTATTGTAGCAGGAGAACGCCGAGGGGATCTGAATCTGCTGGGGGCAGCCCGCGACGCAGTAGCGGCAGGCGGTGCAGGGAATGGAGGGAACCGTTTCGAGATAGATACGGATCTCTTCGATGCAGGCTTTTTCGTTCTCCGTAAGGCAGCCGACGCCGGCGCGCTCGGTGATCGCGATGTTTTCCTTGACCTGCTCCAGCGTACTCATGCCGGAAAGGACCGCGTTGAGGTTTTCCTTGTCGAAAACGTAGCGCAGCGCCAGCTCCGCGTTGGATTCGGTGATCCCGTATTTCTCGCGAATCCGGTCAATCGCGGGGTAATCCGGGAAGATCAGGTTGCCGCCCTTGACGGGTTCCATGATGTTCAGCGGGATCCCGCGCTCCTGCGCGGAGCGCATGCCGCGGTCGCCGGCCTGAATCTCGTGATCCAGATAGTTATATTGGATCTGCGCGAATTCCCAATCGTAATCGTCGAGCAGCTTCACGAACGCTTCGTAGGAATCATGGAACGAAAAGCCCATATGGCGGATCGCGCCCGTCCGGCGCTTTTCGGCGAGGAATTCGAGGATGTTGTAATCGTTTTTCAGCCGTTCCCACTGGTCGCCGTGGAGCCCGTGGATCAGATAGTAATCGATATGGTCCGTTTTCAGACGTTCCAGCTGCGTTGCGAACATCTTCTCCGGATCGAAGCCCGGGCGGCCGATCTCCAGCGTAAAGAGCTTGGTAGCGATGTTGACCTTGTCGCGCAGGCCGTTCCGCTCGAGGAGCTCGCCGAGGGCAACCTCGGAAAAGCCGTTGTGGTAGGGATAGGCGGTATCGAAATAATTGACGCCGTGCTCAACGGCGTAGAGGAGCATCTCCTCGACCTTGGGCATGTCGATTTTGGACTGGTCGTTCTGAAGGACCGGCAGACGCATGAAGCCGAACCCCAGAGCAGAAACTTTTTCACCGTGAAAATCGTTGTAACGCATCGTAATCCCCCTTTGATCTGGTTACTGTTATTGTGGCGCGGTTTTGCGGATTTGTCAAGGATAAAGCGCAGAAAGTCTTGCGGCTCGAGGTTTATTCGAGATACCGCCTCCGAAGCTCCTCGCGTTCGGCGTCGCTGACGCCCAGGCCTTCCCTCAGGAAGCGATCAAAGCTCCCGTAGCGCACCTGCGCCTGCTCGTAAACAGCGAGCGGATATCGTTCGTTGGCGTCCAAAAACGCCAGCGTTCCCTTTTTCGCGGCCTCACCGTCGCCGCCTTGCGCCGCGATCCGCTCGGCAAGCTGCCGGACCTCGTCCTTGATGTATTCGTTGGTGATCAGGTAGTCGGCCATGATATCCTCCCGGCTCACGCCCAGCAGCTCCTGGATGAACAGCGCGCCGGTTCCGGTCCGGTCCTTGCCGGCGGAGCAGTGCCAGAGGAGGGCCTTCTCCCGCGGCTCGAAAAGCAGGCGGATAAACCTGCGGTACTGGGAGAGGCAGAAATCGTCGGAAACGAAGCGGGCGTAGACCGCCGCCATGCGCGCGATCGCGGTCTCCGGATCCGGCGCGGCCATCCGCCGCTCGGATTCGCGGTCGCGGGTGACGCCCGAAGCCTGCACCTCGAAGATCGGCAGGTGCAGATATTCAACGCCGGGGATCCGGGGGTCCGGATTCTCGTCCGCTTCTCTGGAGGAGCGCATGTCTACCACCAGGCTCACGTTTCGGGTAAACCAGTCCGGATCCCGGAGCCCGCCGAGCTTCGAACTGCGGTAAAGCATGTTCGGCCGGATCGTGCGGCCGTCCTTCGTGCGCATCCCGCCGAGGTCGCGGGTGTTGTTCATCCCCGGAAGATCGATATATCTGCTGGTGATTGCGGCCATAACCATTCCTTTCTCCGCAGCGGTCGGGCTTGGAGCGTTCGTAAACCTGAGCGCAGCGTCGATTTCTTGCAGGTACACCAGGTTGCCATCCAACAATTTGAATGATAGCACGAAATCCGCTGCGTTTCAATTGTGAACGTCTGCCTCCGGGGCGCTTTTCCGTTTTTTTTGGTTTCTTACGGAAGCTGCTCTGCCGCTTCTGCGCCGCCGCCCTCGATGCAGATGGAACGTTTTTCGATCAGCGCCGGACAAATGGCTTGAAAATTGCGGGTACGTATATTACAATGAAAATACAGATATTCCGTTAGATATAGAAGGAGGGTCATTATGGAACGAACGAAAACGACCGACCGGATCCGGCCGCTTTGGTACCGCGGCGTCACGCTCGAAGAGAGCCACTACAAAGCGCAGCGCGAGGAGACGATCGAGCTTTATCTGAGCCTTAAAAACGAAGATATCCTTCACAACGCGATGCGGCGCGCCGGGCTTGAGGATCAAAGCGAAGGCCTGCCCGGCTGGGGCGGGAACCTCGGCCAGTTTATGGGCGCGTTTGCAAAGCTCTATTGCGTTACGGGTGATATTCGCCTGAAAGAAAAGGCGCTCGCGCTCGCGAATGCCTGGGCGGATCTGGCGCAGGAGCATCCGCAGCTGCTCCACGGCGGCACCTACGGCTTTGATAAGATGATCGGCGGACTGCTCGATCTCTATGAATATCTCGGCTATGCGCGCGCAAAGGAGCTCGTCTCGAAGCTGACGGACGTTTCCATCGCCGATCTCGACCGCTCCATCGATCGCGACGGCCTCCAGGATGAGCGTATGCACGGGCAGATCGAATGGTACACCCTGCCGGAGAACCTCTACCGCGCGTATCAGCTCTTTGGCGATGAAAAATACAAGGAGCACGCGCAGGCCTGGCATTACGATTATATGTGGGAGAAAATCCTCCGGCGCGATTTCAAAATCGGCCCGCGCCACGCCTACAGCCACGTAAACTGCCTTTCCAGCGCGGCGCGCGCTTACGAGGTAACGGGAGAGCAGAAATATCTTGATATCATGGAGATCGCCTACGATGAGCTCACCGCTCATCACTGCTATGCCACCGGCGGCTACGGCCCCGGCGAAAACCTCTTCGTCGACCGCGACGACTATCTCGGCTTCATGCTGGAGTCCCCCTGGGACCTCAGGGGAGAAGATCCGACCTTCGTCAATTTCGCCGGGAACCGGGTAGCGAGAAGCGACGCCTGGGGAAGCTGCGAGATCTCCTGCTGCGCCTGGGCCGTATTCAAGTTCTGCAGCTACCTTCTCCGGCACACCGGAAAGGCGAAATACGGCATGTGGGCGGAGCAGTTCCTGTACAACTGCGTGGGCGGCCAGCCGCCGATCAAGCCGAACGGCGAGCTTCTCTACTACGCGCAGTACTTCGCCGACGGCGGGATGAAGTCCACTGTCGACAGGAGGATACAGGCGATGGGCCACAACTTCGTCTGGCAGTGCTGCAGCGGCACCTTCCCCCAGGATGTCGCCGAGTACGCGAACATGCTGTACTACTGCGACGATGAGTCCATCTACGTGTCGCAGTATATCCCCTCCACCCTGTGCTTCGACTTCCGGGGACAGAAGGTGAGCCTTAGGAATTTCTCCGACTTCCCGAAGCACTCCAGGGCCGCCTTTGAGCTGAAGCTGGAGAAAACTGCTTCCTTCCCCATCCGGTTCCGCGTACCTCACTGGGCCTCCGGGAAGAACACGGTGACGATTAACGGCTGCCCCGCGGATGTACCGGTGATCCCCGACGAGTGGCTTGTCCTCGACAGGGAGTGGCACGATGGCGATATCGTCGCCATCGACTATGAGTTCCGGCTCTTCTTCAAGCCTGTCGATGAATACCGCCCGAACCTTGCTGCTCTTTGCTTCGGCCCCGTCGTCCTCGTCAGCACGGAGATGACCCTTCTCGAGGGAGACATCAGCGATCCCTCCTCCTGGATTGTCCCGGTAAAGGGCGAGGAGATGACCTTCCGCACCCTGCCCGGCCACACCGGCGCGCTGAAGCACATCTGCCGCACCTTCGTGCCGTACTATACCTACCCGGAGGACAAGTGGTACTTCATGTATCACCGGGTTTATGCCGAAGGAGAGCTGAAGCCCTACAGGAAGTACTGAGCGCTGTCCGCTTCGGCTGTGCATGCAGTCCATTGAATGCAATCCGCTGCATGCACGCAATTTGGATTAAACTTTTAACCTGCCTGGTAAAGTTACATCAATTTTATGTATTCCGCTTGTTTTTCACTTTCCCAGGCAGTATAGTTTAGATAAATAAGATGTATTGCCAGTACATTTTATTTGTTTTTTCATACTCTAACTCCCTCAAGAAAAGCCTGAGCTCCCGCTTGGGCTTTTCGCATATAATAAGATAAATAAGGAGGAGGAGAACGCCATGATAGGTACGGAATTCCTGCCCGGCCAGGGCCTCGGCAACCGCCTGTTCTGCTATATCACCGCGAGAAGCGTTGCCGCTGACCGGGGCGTGCCTTTCGGAACCGCCGGAAGGGCTTTCCTGGGTGCGGATTTCCTCGATCTGGATCTCGGGGAGGAAATCACGGATACCGGGGCATACCGCAGCTATCATGAGGCGGATAAGCGCCTTTACCTCCCGAATTCTCCCCATGACATGGTTCACGGCTGCTACGTCGCCGGCGCGGATCCGGCCGTCCGGAATGTTCCCGACGGGACTCTTCTTTACGGCAATCTGCAGGCGGAGGAATACTTCCTGAATCACCGGGCCGAGCTAAAGGACTGGCTTCGCGTCCGGCCTGAATTCGAATCCTCGGAATTCACCGCGGACGACCTGTGCATCCTGAATCTCCGCGGCGGCGAATATACCTCCGACCCGGCCCTCTATCTGCGCAGGCGCTACTGGACGGATGCCATGCGCCATATGCGGGAGGAGAACCCCGGAATGCGCTTTCTCATCATCACGGATGACCCCCCGGCCGCCGGCCGGATCCTTCCCGGCATACCGGCCGTCCACGGGACTCCGGCTTCCGACTACGTCGCCGTAAAGAACGCCCGGTATCTCATTCTCTCCAATTCCTCCTTTGCGTTCTTTCCCGCGTATACTTCCGAGACGGTCCGCCGGATCATCGCGCCGAAATACTGGGCAAGGCACAACTGTTCCGACGGATACTGGTCGTCGCCCCAGAACATATACCGCGATTTCACCTACATGGACCGCAGCGGGCGGCTCTTCAGCGCGGAAGAGTGCCTGGACGAGCTCCGCTCCCTGACTCTTCCGGAAACCAGGCCCTACGGCGCGTCAAGCCCTTACACGGCCTTCATCCGGAAGAGGAATGAACTGAAAACCCTGGGAACCAAAGCTGTATGGAAAATACAGCGCCGCTTTGCCAAAAAACCATGAGAATACTTCTGGCTGAGGATGAGAAGTCGCTTTCCCGCGCGGTAAGCGCAATCCTTAAGAAAAACAATTATGAAGTGGACGCCGTCTTTGACGGCGAAGAAGCACTGGACTATCTCTCCGCGGGCAACTACGACGGAGTGATTCTCGATGTCATGATGCCCAAAAAGGACGGTTTTGCCGTGCTTAAGGAGCTCCGCGCCTCCGGAAGCAGCGTCCCTGTCCTTATTCTCTCCGCGAGGACCGAGGTCGACGACAAGGTCACCGGACTGGATCTTGGGGCCAACGATTACCTTGCAAAGCCCTTCGCCGCGCCGGAGCTCCTCGCCCGGATCCGGGCGATGACCCGGTCTTCCTCGGCACAGACGACCTCCGTGCTCCGCTTCGGCAACATCACGCTCGACCAGACAAGTTTTACCCTGTCGTCTCCCACGGGCAGCTTTCCGCTGGCAAGCCGGGAGTACCAGATGCTGGAAATGCTCATGAGCAACCCGCACCGGCTCATCTCCACCGAACAGTTCATGGACAGAATATGGGGCTACGACTCCGACGCCGAGGTCAACGTCGTCTGGGTCTACATCTCCTACTTAAGGAAGAAGCTCTCCGCGCTCGGCGCGGCGGTACAGATCCGGGCATCCCGGGGGCTCGGCTATTCCCTGGAGGAATCGGAGAAGCAATGATTAAGAAACTTAGGGCAAAACTGATCCTGGCCTCCGTTTTCTCCCTGGCTGCCGTACTCGCGGTCATCATCGGCGCAGCGAACCTCCTCTATTACCAGAGGAGCGTATCCAGCGCGGACTTCCTTCTGGAGATGCTCTTAGACAGCGGCGGAACCTTCCCGGACCGCCCGGACGGCGGAGGGCCGGCCGAAGAAATGAGAAGGCCAGGACCGGACCCGGATACCCGCGGCCTGCGCGGCCTCTTCCGCGGCGGGCTCATGAATAACCGCGAGATGCTCTTCGAGTCCCGCTATTTCTCCGTGAGATTCGGAGCGGACGGCGGGCAGGAATTCTCCGACATCTCCAATATCTCCGCCGTGGACGGGGAAACGGCATGTACCTACGCCCGGACCGTCCTCTCCGGAAAGGAGCTTTCCTCCGGGCAGGCACTCTCCGGCTTCTACGACGGATACCGCTACCGCGCGGCGGAAAAGGACGGCGGTGTCCTTGTCGTCTTCCTCGACTGCCAGCGGGAGATCATGAACTGCAGGGCGATTCTGCTGTTCTCCATCACCGCTTCACTGCTTGGCATCCTGGCGGTGCTTCTCATCCTGATCCCGCTGTCCGGCCGCATCGTAAAGCCCTTCGCGGAGAACTACGAGAAGCAGCGGCGTTTCATCACCGACGCGGGACACGAGCTGCGCACGCCGATCACCATCATCAACGCGGACACGGATGTCATGGCGATGGACACCGGCGAGAACGAGTGGACCGCGGACATCCGCGTCCAGACAAAGCGCCTCTCGGAACTTACCGATGATCTGATCTTCCTCGCGAAGTCCGAGGAGGATCTCGCCATGGTGCCGCTGATCGAGCTTCCCTTCTCCGATCTCGTCCGGGAGACCGCAGCGTCCTTTGAGGCGCCGGCGCTCACTTCGGGGAAAAGTTTTGTCCTGGACATCGCCCCTATGATCACCGTAAAGGGTGATGAAAAGGGGCTCAGGCACCTCGTCTCCATCCTCATGGACAACGCCGTGAAATACAGCCCGGAGGGCGGGAGCATCTCGCTCACCCTTACCGGGGACAGAAAAGGGAGCCGCGCGGTGCTCTCCGTAAAGAACACCACCGCAGCTCCCGTCTCCGACGAAACCCTGAACAATATGTTTGACCGCTTCTACCGCGCGGACGCCTCCCGGAACTCCTCCGCCGGAGGCTACGGCATCGGCCTCTCCATCGCGCGCGCGGTCGTCTCGCAGCATAAGGGAACCATCTCCGCCTCGAGGCTGGAGAACATGCCGGATCCCGGTATAGTCGTCACCGCAAAACTTCCGCTGTGCCAGGTCTGAGCGGCCGGCTTAGTCGTCCGATGCCTCGGAGAATTCCTGCACCATCGCGTGAATCTGGTCAATCTCGTCAGCCACCGGTATTTCCCCGGGCCTGCTGCTGTTCTCGTCAGGATCGCTGAACACCACCGCGAGGTGCGGATTTGCGCGCTCCGCGTCCCTTAAGGTGTGGCAGAGCCTTCCGAAGTAGTCATAGCGCTCCTCGGGCAGGTAGAGCCCGATCACCGTGTCCTCCCGGATATCCGTGAGGCAGTCGTAGAGGGCGTCCAGGTTCATCCCGTAATACTCCGGGAACTGCAGCTCCTCCTTGAACTGCTCGTGGATCATCGCCCTGTCCATGTCTTCCGTGAGATAAATCAGCACCTTTTTCATTCCCTTCACCCCCGTTGCTAATAAAGCTGCTCAAACGTCAGATAGTGATCCTCCGTATAGAAGATCAGGCCGTCATTGGAGTAGACTATGCGCTTCGCACCCCGGCGTCCGCCGTGATAGTCGATATCGCACTCGTAATATTTCCGCCCGCTCTTTTCCGGAAGATTGCGCTCGTAGTTGCCGAAGCGGGTGCCGCCGATGGACTTGCCCGGCGCGACGTCCCAGAGATTTCCGCGGTAGCTGTCCCAGCCAAGCTCCTCCGCCTCGCGCTTCGTGATGTAGTTGGAGGGGAGCCTTCCGTAGATGTGAATGTAGAGCGCGACCTCCTCCCTGGAGGTGTACTCGCCGTCCTCCTCGACCGTGAGCTCAGGCTCCTCCGGCGCGGAAGCCGCCTGCTGGGAGCCTGTCCCGGAGGCGTTTCCGGAGGCGGGCTGCGGCGCACCGTCAGTTTTGGCCGAAGCGGTCTCCTGGGACACGCCCATGCAGCTGTTCACCCAGGAGATGAAACCGGACTGCGGGTCACCGGTGCGCTCGGCCTCGGTGTGGCCCTGCCCCCAGACCATCGCAAAGTCCACGTCCTCCACGTCGGGATAGTCATAGAGCGCCAGCGCGAGGTTGATCTCCGTGGTGTTGGAGGTGTCGCTCTGGCTTATCCCGGTGCGGATGCGCCAGTGGGCCGCCGGCATGCTGCCGCCGTAGCCCTCCCTGGAGGGAAGGAGGTAATAGAGCGGGCTGTACATCGCGAGGCGGTAATCCGGAGTAAAGCCGAGCTCGTCCTCCTTCTCCAGATCCTCCATGTAATCGTAGGCGTAATCCGAATCCAGGTCGATCAGCACGTCCGCCATCGCGGCGTCGAAGTGGGCGGCATCGCCGTCGACGCCGAAGAGCGTGTTCTCCGCCTGGCCGCGGTCGAGCTGGTCGAACGCGCCGATCCGCTTGGAGGCCTGTTTCATCCTCGCGGTGAAATCGGCAATGCTGGTGATGGTGACCTCGCCGGTCCTGCCGTCAAAACTCACCCACCTGCCGTCCGCGTTCAGCGCGTCGATGTAGTCCTCCGCGGTATCAAATGTCCCGGAGATCTGCGTGCTTCCGGGGCCTCCCGTGCGGCCGGCGGTATAAGGAAACTCGGT
>CACZON010000138.1 GCA_902782805.1 Oscillospiraceae bacterium | reverse complement strand
GAGAACCAGGGGCTGACGAACGATGAGCTTTAAGGTATCGAGGCCGAAATAATCGTCGATATCACGGTCGTTGATGGTGATTCTGCCGGTGCCCTGATAAAGTCTTACGCGGGCGACGGAGCTTTTTCTTCTTCCGGTGCCGTAGAAGAAAGGAGTATTGTCATACATAGCTTGTTACCTCCTTAAAGTTCCCAGGTCTCAGGTTTCTGGGCCTGGTGGATGTGCTCGCTGCCTGCGAAGGTGCGAAGACGCATGAACGCGTCGTGGCCGATCGTCGTGTCGGGAATCATTCTCTTAACGGCGAGCTGCATCGCGAGCTCAGGCTTCGTAGCCATCAGCTTGTCGTAGCGGACAGCTTTGAGGTGGCCGATGTAGCCGGTGTGGCGATAGTAATACTTCTCCTGGGCCTTCTTTCCGGTAAGAACGGCCTGCGCGCAGTTGATCACGATCACGTGATCTCCGCAGTCAACGTGCGGCGCAAAGATGGGCTTGTGTTTGCCTCTGAGCAGTACGGCGGCCTGGGCGGCAACTCTTCCGAGCGGCTTGCCGGCGGCGTCGATTACATACCATTTACGGTCGACCTGACCGGCTTTTGGCATATAGGTGGACATAGATTTTTACCTCCGTTTTGTAGATGATCTTTCATGTGCTTTTATGAAAAATCGAATTTCATATTTCGTCGATGAGAGAACCCCATAAACAAGCAAGTATGATGATAGCACAATCCTTTTTGCTTGTCAACACAAAAATTTAATTTATCGGGTCAAAACCTCTCATTTTCGCGTGTTTTTATAAAAATACGCCCATTTCCTCGCCTGCCGTTTCATTTTTTCGGCTTGCAAGCCGCGCCGGATCCTGTATAATGAAAAGCGGTGATGAACATGCAGAAACTGACCGGTTACCTGCGCGCGGCGATCGACCGATACGGGATGATCGAAGCGGGCGATCAAATCGCCGTCGGCGTCTCCGGAGGGAAGGATTCGCTGACGCTTCTCTGCGCAATGGCAAAACTGCGCGAATACTATCCCGCGCCTTTTTCGCTCTTCGCGATCTCGATCGACCCCTGCTTCGGCGGGGTCGAGGCCGATTATTCCGCGATCGAAGCGCTCTGCGCCGAACTCTCGGTGCCGTTTACCCTGCGCCGGACGCAGCTTGCGAACGTGATCTTTGAAGAACGCAAGGAGAAAAATCCCTGCAGCCTCTGCGCGCGCATGCGCCGCGGGATGCTCCATAATCTCTGCCGCGAGCTTTCCTGCAATAAGCTTGCCCTCGGCCACCACGCCGACGACGCCGCCGAAACGTTTATGATGAATCTGCTTTACGGCGGCACAATCGATTGTTTTTCCCCGAAAACCTATCTCTCCCGCAAAGGAATCACCGTGATCCGCCCGATGATCTTCTGCGAAGAAAAGGAGATCCGCCGCGTTGCGAACGCGCTTTCGCTGCCGGTTCTTCGCTCCGCCTGCCCGCGCGACGGCGTCAGCGCACGCGCCGAAACCGCGCAGCTGCTCCGTTCGCTTTCGAAACAATACCCCGGCCTTAAAACGAAAATTCTCGGCGCGATGCAGCGCGGAGAGATCGCAGGCTGGGGAACGGCTAAATAATTTCCCTAAAAAAGAAAATACCTGTTGAATTCGTCTTTCGAAATCGGTATAATTATATTGTATCAAGGAATTGTAAAAGGGCAGCCACCGGAGCGGCGGGCGTTCGCGTTTCCGGTGGCCTTTTCGTGTGTGAAAGCCCGAATTCAGAAAAAGGAAGGTGCTGCCGATTGGAAACGGTCAAATGGGCAACGCAGTGGATGGGTCGGCATAAATGGAAGCTGATCGCATCGATCATCCTCAACGTGTTCGGCGTTGTGCTGATGACTTACGAGCCCTATATCTTTAAAGACATCGTCGATGAAGTATTGGTGAAGATGCAGTTCGAAAAGCTGACCTCGATGCTCCTGTGGGCGCTCGTGGTCGGAATCGTTTTCGTTACGGTCCGGTATTTCGTCAACGTCCTCGCCGAGCAGGCTTCTCAGGAAGCGGTACGCAACTTAAAGAGCGCGCTGTTCCATAAGCTGATGGGCCAGACCTCGGAATTCTACCGGAAAAACACCGGCGGCGATCTGATTAACCGCTGCTCCGGAGACGTTGAAATGATCGCCCGCTTTATCGGCTGGATCCTCCCGCATGCCGTCGAAAGCATCTTTATGCTCACCTTTGCGATGATCGTGTTTATGAGCATCAACTGGAAATATACGCTGATCCTTCTGACGGTTACGCCGTTTACGGCGATCGTTGCCCGGAAGCTTTCGAAGGTCGTGCGCCCGGCGTTCCGCGCCGCGCGTCAGCAGCTTTCCTCGCTCAATACGGTCGTCCAGGAAAACATCAGCGGCAACCGCGTCGTCAAGGCCTTCGTCCGCGAAGACTACGAGATGGATAAGTTCCAGAAGGAAAACCAGGAGTATAAAAACCTCAATATTCGCGCGACGTATCTCTGGCTCAGATACGGCCCGATCATCGAGTCGCTGAGCTCGCTTTTAACGGTCATCAACCTGACGGTCGGCGGTATCCTCGTCTGCACCGACGCGATCACCCTCGGCGAGCTGACGCTTTTCCTCGGCCTTTCCTGGGCGCTCAACGAGCCGATGAATATGGTCGGCATGATCGTCAACAGCCACCAGAGGTTCCTCGCGTCGGTCGAAAAGATTCAGGATCTCTATTACGCCGACGTTTCGATCGTAAGCCCCGAGGTCGACAAAAGCCCCGAAAAGGTTCAGGGCGCAATTGATTTTGAGGACGTATCCCTGCACTACGGCAGCACGAGTGTCCTCGATCATATCGATCTCCATATCAACCCCGGCGAGACGGTCGGCATCATGGGCCCGACGGGCTCCGGCAAAACCTCGCTGATCAACCTGATTGCCCGATTTACCGACGTTTCCGAAGGAAAGGTCCTCGTCGACGGCGTCGACGTCCGCGACTACAATCTCCAGAAGCTGCGCGGCAGCATCGGCATGACGATGCAGGACGTATTCCTCTTCTCCGATACGCTCGAATCGAATATCGCCTACGGCGTTCCGGACGCCCCGATGGAGGTTGTTGAACAGGCGGCAAAGGCCGCGGACGTCAGCAGCTTCGTCAAGGATATGGCGGAAGGCTACGATACGATCATCGGCGAGCGCGGGACCGGCCTATCCGGCGGCCAGAAGCAGCGCATTTCGCTTGCGCGCGCGCTGGCGGTTCACGCGCCGATCCTGATCCTCGACGATACGACCTCCGCGGTCGATATGGAAACGGAAAGCTATATCCAGGAACAGCTTCGCGAGCTGCCCACTCAGGCGACGACGATCATCATCGCCCAGCGTGTTTCCTCCGTGATGCACGCGGACAAGATCGTCATTCTCGACCAGGGCAGAATCGTTGAACTCGGCACCCACCGCGAACTGATGCAGAACGAAAACGGCTATTACTACAAAACCTGCGTGCTCCAGCATGGCGGCCTCCAGGAAGGAGGTGACGCGTAATGGCACGAAATAAGTTCAATATCGACGAAGAGCTGGAAGTCCCTTTTAACTGGTCACAGTTCAAACGCGCTCTCGTCTATATCAAAAAGTACCGCAAGAATATCTTTCTGATGTTCTTCTTCAGCGTGCTCGCCAGCGCCCTTGCGCTTGTCACGCCGAAGATTCAGGCCTACGTTATCGACGACCTGATCCCCTACAAACTCAAAAACTGGATCATCGTTCTCGGCGTGAGCTATTTCGCCGTCAACGTTGCGATCGTCTTTATCAACCGCGCGCGTGCGCGCGTCAGCGTGAGAACCGGCCAGTCGATCATCACCGATATGCGTACCGACGTGTTCTCGCATCTTCAGAAGCTGAGCTTCGATTACTACGATTCGCGGCCTCACGGAAAAATCCTGACCCGCGTGATCAACTACGTCAACAGCGTCTCCGAATTCCTGACCAACGGCATGGTCAACGCCGTTCTTCAGATCATCAACCTCCTGCTGATCCTCGGCTTCATGCTTTCGATCTCGGTCAAGATGACGCTCGTCGTTCTCGGAGGTCTTCCGTTCTTCTACGTCTACGTGCGCATCACCAAGCCGCGCCAGCGCCGCTTCAGGCAGCTGCGCGCCAACAAGCAGTCGAATACGACCGCCTACCTCGCCGAGAATATCAACGGCGAAAAGGTTACGGAAGCGTTCGTCCGTGAAGAGATGAACGAGGGAATTTTCGACGGCCTGCTGCAGGAAACGAAGAAATATTCGCTGCGCGCCGCCTACCTCGCCCACGGAATGTGGCCGATCTCAACGATTCTCTCCCGACTCGTCCGTATGGCGATCTATCTCACGGCGATCTATGTCTTCCGGGAAGATTTCATCATCAACGGCGTCGTTCAGATCGGCGCGATCTCGGCGATGGTCGCCTATTCGAACCGCTTCTGGGGGCCGATCCAGCAGCTCGGCAATATCTACAACGAACTGCTCGATACCGCCGCCTACCTCGAGCGTATTTTCCAGGTGCTCGACGAGCCCGTTACCGTTGACGATAAGGAAGACGCCTACGAGCTGCCCGAAATCAAGGGCTCCGTCTCCTTTGATGACGTCGTCTTCGAATACGATAAAGGCGTTCCGGTCCTCAAACACGTCAGCTTCGACGTAAAAGCCGGTGAATCGGTCGCCCTGGTCGGCCCGACGGGTGCCGGAAAATCGACGATCGTCAATCTGCTCTCGCGCTTCTACAACGTGACCCAGGGCCGCGTGCTGATCGACGAACACGATCTCTCCGACGTAACGATCCGTTCGCTGCGCAAACAGATGGGCGTCATGCTTCAGGATACCTTCATCTTCTCCGGAACGATCCTCGACAACATCCGCTACGGCCGCCTCGACGCGACCGACGAGGAGTGCATCGCCGCGGCGAAGGCCGTTCATGCCGACGATTTCATCTCCCAGATGGAGAATGGATACCATACGCCGACCAATGAGCGCGGCGCCGGCCTTTCCGCCGGTCAGCGCCAGCTGATCAGCTTTGCGCGCACCTTGCTCTCCGATCCGCGGATCCTGATCCTCGACGAAGCGACTTCCTCGATCGATACCAATACCGAGCGCCTCGTCCAGGAGGGTATTGCGGCGCTCTTAAAAAACCGCACCTCGTTCATCGTTGCTCACCGGCTTTCCACCATCCAGAACTGCGACCGCATCATGTATATCGACGGCGGCCGCATCGCGGAGAGCGGCAGCCACGAAGAGCTGCTCCAAAAGAAAGGCCTCTACTACGAGCTCTATATGAGCCAGCGCAAAGCGTTCCTTGCGCAGACCGCAGGCTCCGAAGAAGAATAATCCGTTTACAGCCTAAAGAAAAAGCCCGGAAAAATCCGGGCTTTTTTCGTTTCGGCTGCTATAATCTAAAACTCCCTCCGCCAAACGACAGAGGGAGTTTTTTAGAGAAATTCTGCAAGGCTGCTCGAGGGCAGAACGCAGGCGGCGGAGCTGGGCAATTATTGCCGTGCGGCGCACCTGCTCCTATCTGAGGAGAACCCTGCGTTATGAAAGCCGGAGGGCGACGACCGAGCAGGGCGGGAGCTTGAAGGTCAGGCCCTTTTCGGTGATCGTGTAATCCGTAAAGGGAGCAGATTTAACGGTTTCGGGATTTTCGAAGGTATTGAACGCGTTCCAGGGGCCGGTGAGGATCTCAGCCTCAACCTGATTCACCTTCGTCTCCACGAGGATCGTTTCGACCTCGGCTTCGTCGGTGGCGGAGAGGTTCGTTACGCTCAGGTTGATCGTGCCGTCGTCGGAGATCGAAGCGGATTCATAGAGCTGCGGGACCTTGCATTCATCGGTACCGATCTCATCGGTCTCGATGAAGCTGTCGATCAGGGTGCTTTCCTGATGCATCGCGAACATCTTGAAGACGTAGTAGGTCGGCGTCAGGAGCATCTTTTCGCCTTCGGTGAGGACGACGGACTGCAGGACGTTGGCGAGCTGGGCGATGTTGGCCATCCGGACGCGGTCGGAATGCTTATTGAAGATATCGAGGTTGACCGAAGCGACCATCGCGTCGCGCATGGAGTTCTGCTGATAGAGGAAGCCGGGGTTCGTGCCGGGCTCCACGTTGTACCAGGTGCCCCATTCGTCTACAATCATGCCGACCTTCTTTTCGGGGTCGTACTGATTCATGATATCGCTGTGGCGCGAGACAAGCTCTTCCATGTGGAGGGTATGGTTGAGGGTCGAATAGTATTCCTCGATCGGGAAGCCGGTCGCGGGGCCTTTATCGCGCCAGACGCGCGGAACGGTATAGTAATGGAGCGAAAGGCCGTTATAGAGCGGCGCGTAGCCGTTGTTGGTGCCGTCGAGCGTCTTCATCACGCCTTCGGTCCAGGAGTAATCGTCCGCATTCGCGCCGCAGGCGATCTTGAAGAGCGGATTTTTGCGGTCGTAGCTGCGGCAGTAGGTCGCGTAGTTGCGGTACTGATGGGCGTAGAATTCCAGCGTCATGTTGCCGCCGCAGCCCCAGTTTTCGTTGCCGACGCCGATGAACTTGACGTTCCAGGGATCGGGATGGCCGTTCTTCGCGCGCAGATCCGCCATCGGGGAAACACCGTTGAAGGTGAGGTATTCCACCCATTCGCTCATTTCCTGAACGGTGCCGCTGCCGACGTTCATATTGACGTAGGGCTCGCAGCCGAGCTGATCGCAGAGCTCCATGAATTCGTGCGTGCCGAAGCTGTTGTCTTCCACAACGCCGCCCCAGTGGGTATTGATCATCTTTTTGCGGGATTCCTTCGGGCCGATGCCGTCTTTCCAGTGATATTCGTCGGCAAAGCAGCCGCCCGGCCAGCGCAGTACCGGGATTTTCATCGCTTTGAGCGCGTTTACAACGTCGCAGCGCATGCCGTTTACGTTCGGGATCGAAGAATTCTCGCCGACGTAGACGCCTTCATAAATGCATCTTCCGAGGTGCTCGGAAAAATGGCCGTAGATTTCCTTATGGATTTTGCTCTTTTTGTGGATCGGGTTCACAACGAAACGTTTCATGAAAAGCTCCTTTCAGGGATAATAGTTTCTGCCTTTTATTATAAAGCTTTTTTCTTTCTAATAACATTGACATTATCAACAAAACTTATCGGATGTTTTTATCATGCCGCCCCGATCCGGGCGGCAAAAAGAAAAAGACCGCTTGCAAAGCGGCGGAAACTATTGTAAGATGAAGATAACGAAAGAAGGAGGAAGAGAACAATGCTGGAAGAACTCAAACAGAAGGTTTACGAAGCCAATATGGAGCTGCCGAGAAGAAATCTCGTGACTTATACCTGGGGCAACGTTTCCGGGATCGACCGCGAAAAGGGACTGTTCGTCATCAAACCCTCCGGGGTCGAATACGACGAGCTGAAACCCGAGGATCTCGTGGTGATGGACCTCAACGGCAATCGGGTCGAAGGCGATCTCAATCCCTCGAGCGATACGAAAACGCACCTCGAGCTTTATAAAGCGTTCCCGCAGATCGGTGGCATCGTCCATACCCACAGCCCCCACGCCGTTGCCTGGGCGCAGGCCGGACGCGATATCCCGGCCTACGGAACGACCCACGCGGATTATTTCTACGGCCCGATCCCCTGCGCGCGCAACCTGACGCCCGAAGAGATCGAAGAGGACTACGAAAAGAATACCGGAACGGTTATTATCGAAGCGTTTGCCGGGCTCAATCCGATGTACGTTCCGGGCGTTATCTGCCGCAACCACGGCCCGTTCACCTGGGGCAAGGACGCCGCTCAGGCCGTCTATCACGCCGTCGTGCTCGAAGAGGTGGCGAAAATGGCAATGTTCACCGAGGCGATCAATCCGAAGGTAGCGCCCGCGCCGCAGTGCATCATGGATAAGCATTTTATGCGCAAGCACGGCCCCAACGCCTACTACGGCCAGAAGAAAAAAGACTGATTCCCCCGAGGGAAACGAAAAGCTGCACGGGTTTTGCCGTGCAGCTTTTTTTGGCGGGGAAGCGGGCTTACGGATGCAATTCCAAAAAGCGCGCTCTGCATTGTTCGATGATCTTGAGCGCTTCTTCCCGCGGGAAGTAATCGCCGACCTCTACGTTCACGTTCTGGAGCACCTTGTAGTTCGAAAAGAAATTCTGGATTTCCTTTAATTGAAATTCCGGAAGATCGTAAAGGTCGCATACGCCGTCGTAGCGCGGGTCGCAGTCCACCACCGAGATCAGTTTGTAGTCCTCTTTGCCGTTGTCGGACATTTTCAGCACGCCGAGCACGCGCGCGGGCACCGTGCAGCCCGGGAACGTCGGCGCCTTGCAGACGACGAGGATATCGAGCGGATCGCCGTCGGGCGCGAGGGTGTTTTCGAGGATGCCGTATTCCGCCGGGTAGATCATCGCGCTGTAGAGAACGCGGTCGAGGCGGATCCGGCCGGACGAATGGTCGAGCTCGTATTTGTTCTGGGACCCCAGAGGGATTTCGATCAAAGCGTCAACAACGTATTTTTCCATACCGCGGCTCCTTCCGTTGCTTTTGTAACCGTATTATATCAGAAGTTTCCGCCGCGCGCAATCCTTCCCGCAGACGGAAAATCCGTAAAAAAAAGAGAAAATTTCTCTTGACAAGTTAGCTCGGGCTAACTATAATAGAAACGGTTAGAGGGCGCTAACCCTTTATGAGAGAACGGTCCGGCGCGCACGAACCGAATTTTTACAGCATGCGGTTAGCCTTTGCTAATTTGCGCTTTGGGGGAGGGAGAACATGTTGCCGCTCTGTTTTGCCCAACCCGGAGAACCCGTGATTATCAAAAGGATCGGCGGAACTCCGGACGTTCGGCAGCACCTTGAAAACCTCGGCTTCAACATCGGAGGAGAGGTTGTGATCGTAAACACCCTCGGCGAGAATATCATCGTCAAGGTCAAGGAATGCCGGATCGCGGTCAGTGATGAACTGGCAAGAAAAATTATGGTCTGATCTTAAGGACAGAGGAGGAGAGATACAGTGAAAACGCTCAGAGACGCCAAAATCGGCGAGACCGTTACCGTTGTGAAGCTCCACGGCGAAGGCGCGGTAAAAAGACGCATCATGGATATGGGGATCACGAAACGAACCCCGGTCTACGTGCGTAAAGTAGCGCCGCTCGGAGATCCGATCGAGATCACCGTGCGCAACTATGAACTGTCGATCCGTAAAGCAGACGCGGAAATGATCGAAGTAGAATCGTAAACCTGCTTATTTTTTCAGGCGGAGGTTAGCAAAAGCTAATCGTTCAAAGCTCCGAAACGAGCAGAAAGGAAGCATGTATCATGGATATCAGAATCGCCCTGGCGGGCAATCCGAACAGCGGAAAAACGACGCTGTTCAACGCGCTGACCGGTTCCAACCAGTTCGTCGGAAACTGGCCGGGCGTTACGGTGGAGAAAAAGGAAGGCAAGCTCAAAAAGCACGACGGCGTGATCATCACCGACCTCCCCGGCATCTATTCCCTTTCTCCCTACACCCTCGAAGAAGTCGTCGCGAGAAATTATCTGATCGGCGAGCGTCCTGACGCGATCCTCAATATTGTCGACGGCACGAACCTCGAAAGAAACCTGTATCTGACAACGCAGCTG
>CACZON010000137.1 GCA_902782805.1 Oscillospiraceae bacterium | reverse complement strand
GAGGGCGCCGATCAGTACAGGGTGTATCGGAAAGATGAAGCGACCGGTTGGGCGGCGATCGACGACACAACGTCACACAATTATATTGACAGCACTGCCGAAGAAGGAAAAACGTACACCTATACCGTTCGCTGCTTGGACGTATACGGGCGCTTGATCAGCGCTTATGATCCGGAGGGTATTTCCATCTCGTTTTAGGAGTTAAAGAATAAGAAACGGTTCTGTTTCGTAAGCAATATGAAAAACGATCATATAAAAAACAGCGGCAAGCATTGGCTTGCCGCTGTTTTTAGGTTAACTGCAAAGCTTTGCGGGATCAGACAACCCCCTGGGCGAGCATGGCGTCGGCGACTTTTTTGAAGCCGGCGATGTTCGCACCCGCGACGAGGTTGTAGCCGAAGCCGTAAGCCTCGGCGGCCTCGGTTGCGTTCTTGTGGATGTTCTCCATGATGCCCTTGAGGCGGGCGTCGACTTCTTCGAAGGTCCAGGAGAGGCGCTGGCTGTTCTGGCTCATTTCGAGCGCAGAGACGGAAACGCCGCCGGCGTTGGCCGCTTTTGCGGGGCCGAAGAAGACGCCGTTCTTGAGGAAGACCTCGGTCGCTTCGAGCGTCGAAGGCATGTTCGCGCCTTCGGCAACGAGCTTCACGCCGTTTTTAACGAGCGTTTCGGCGTCGTTCTGATCGAGCTCGTTCTGCGTTGCGCAGGGCAGCGCGATATCGCAGGGGATCGTCCAGACGCCCTTGCCCTCGTGGTATTCGGCTTCGGGGCGATACTGAATGTATTCGGACATTCTGCCGCGTTTTTCCAGCTTGATTTCCTTGACGGCGTCGAGGTCGATGCCGTCTTTATCGTAGACCCAGCCGGTCGAATCGGACATCGTAACGACCTTCGCGCCGAGCTGCATCGCTTTTTCGGCGGCAAAGATGGCGACGTTGCCGGCGCCGGAGATGACGACCGTTTTGCCTTCGATCGAAATGCCGTTGTGGCGCAGCATCGCGTTGGCGAAATAGAGCAGGCCGTAGCCGGTCGCTTCGGTTCTCGCGAGCGAGCCGCCGTAGGTGAGGCCCTTGCCGGTCAGGACGCCTTCGTAGCGGCCGGGGAGCTTTTTATACTGCCCGTAGAGGAAACCGATCTCGCGCGCGCCTACGCCGATATCGCCGGCCGGAACGTCGGTATCCGGGCCGATGTGGCGGTAGAGCTCGTTCATGAAGCTCTGGCAGAACGCCATCACTTCGCGGTCGGATTTGCCCTTCGGATCGAAATCGGAACCGCCCTTGCCGCCGCCGATCGGCAGACCGGAGAGCGAATTCTTCAGAATCTGTTCAAAACCGAGGAATTTAATGATACCGAGGTTGACGGAGGGATGCAGCCGCAGACCGCCTTTATACGGACCGATCGCGGAATTGAACTGGACGCGGTAGCCGCGGTTGACCTGAACCTTGCCGCTGTCGTCCACCCAGGGAACGCGGAAGAGAATCGCGCGCTCGGGCTCGACGAAACGCTCGAGGATGCCCGCTTTTTCGTACTGCGGGTTCTGCTCGATGAACGGCTCGAGGGTGGTCAGAACTTCGGTGACCGCCTGCACGAACTGCGGCTCATAGGAATAGCGCTCCTTGACCTCGTTTAATACTTTCATGACGTATGACATTTTGCCTGCCTCCTTTAGATTGAGGAATTCAGCTCTCCCGAATCGGGGGAGAGTATTAAAAAATTCGATAGATATTATATTACAAACAAATAATGATTGCAAGAGCGTATCAATTTTTTTCATAAGAAACGCTTCCGGCTTGAGAGATTTTGAGAAGCGATATTGACAGCGCTTTCGATTTCGAATACAATATTCTTGATTATTTCTGTTTTGGAGGGCATAAATCATGAGCGCTTACACAAAAGAAAAAATCATGGAAATCGTAAAAGAAAAGGACGTCCGCTTTATCCGCCTGCAGTTTACGGATATTTTCGGAACGCCGAAAAACGTTGCGATTACGGTGAGCCAGCTGGAACGGGCGCTCCAAAACCAGTGTATGTTCGACGGTTCCTCGATCGAGGGCTTCGTGCGCATCGACGAATCGGATATGTATCTGCATCCCGATCTCGATACGTTCGTCCTCTATCCCTGGCATAAACACCGCGGCGGCATCGCCCGCATCATCTGCGACGTCTTCAAGCCGGACGGCGCCCCGTTCGAGGGCGACCCGCGCTATATCCTGAAGCGTTCGCTCGCCGAGGCGCAGGAAATGGGCTTTACCTTCAACGTCGGCCCGGAATGCGAATTCTTCCTCTTCAACAACGACGAATACGGCCATCCGACGACGCAGACCTACGATACGGCCGGATACTTCGACCTCGGACCTGTCGACGTAGGCGAGAGCGTTCGCCGCGATATCTGCCTCAACCTCGAAGAGATGGGCTTTGAGATCGAAGCGAGCCACCACGAATGTGCGACCGCGCAGCATGAGATCGATTTCAAATACAGCGAGGCGCTTCATTCCGCCGACAATATCGTTACCTTCAAGATGGCGGTCAAATCGATCGCCTTCTCCCACGGCATGTCCGCAACCTTTATGCCCAAGCCGATCTTCGGCATCGCGGGCAGCGGCATGCATATCAATATGTCGCTGATGAAAGACGGCAAAAACGCCTTCTGCGATCCCGAATCGAAGGACGGACTTTCCGCGATCGCCCACAGCTTCATCGCCGGCGTAATGCGCCATATCAAGGGCATCTGCGCGCTGACCAACCCGCTCGTCAATTCCTATAAACGCCTTGTTCCGGGCTTTGAAGCGCCCTGCTACATCGCCTGGACCTCCGCCAACCGCAGCGCTCTGATCCGCGTTCCGACCGCGCGGGGCAACGGCACGCGCATCGAGCTGAGGAACCCCGACCCCTCCTGCAATCCGTATCTGACCTTTGCGCTCCTGCTTTCCGCGGGGCTCGAGGGCATCCGCGAAACGCTCGCGCCGCCGGCGCCGGTTCAGACGAACATCTACGATCTTTCAAAGAAGGAGCTCGATCAGCTCGGGATCGAAAGCCTCCCGGACAGCCTCCAGGCCGCCGTGGGCGAGATGAAGCGCGATCCGTTCGTCAGGCGCGTGCTCGGCGACCACGTCTACAACAAATACGTTGAGGCGAAAGAAGACGAATGGAAGCGTTTCTCAACGACGGTGACGCAGTGGGAGACGAACGAATATCTCGGCAAATACTGATCGTTCAGACGCTGCTTTTGATTTTGGAAAGGATCTTATTCTATGTGTGGAATCGTCGGCTATATCGGCGCTGAGGAAGCGGCGCCCTGGCTTCTTTACGGACTTACGAAGCTCGAATACCGCGGCTACGACTCCGCGGGAATCGCCGTTTTTGAGGGCGGGAACATCCGCGTAGCGAAAGCGAAAGGACGCCTGCAGAACCTGGTGGATCTGACGCACGGCGGCGCGGATTTCCACGGAAATCTCGGCATCGGTCATACCCGCTGGGCGACCCACGGCGCGCCGAGCGATATCAACTCCCATCCCCAGACGAGCGAGCTCGGAAAATTCGCCGTTGTCCACAACGGCATCATCGAAAACTACCTCGAGCTGCGGGAATTTCTCTCACAACGCGGCGTTTCCTTCGTTTCGGAAACGGATACCGAAGTGATCGCGCAGCTGCTCGAATACTACTATACCGGAAATATCTTCGAGGCGATCGGCAAAACGCTCGCCCGCGTTACCGGCTCCTACGCGCTCGGGATCCTCTGCCGCGACGATCCGAACACGCTTTACGCCGCGCGCAAGGATAATCCGCTGATCATCGGCGTGGGGCAGGGGGAGAACTTCATCGCCTCCGATATCCCGGCGCTGCTCTCGAAAACGCGCGAGGTAATCCGGCTTTCGGATCTTGAGATCGCGCGGCTTCGCGCCGATTCCGTCGAGGTCTTCGGCCTCGATTTCGAGCCGATCAAAAAGAAGACCGAGCATATCACCTGGGACGTTTCCGCTGCGGAAAAGGGCGGCTATCCGCATTTTATGTTCAAGGAGATCCTCGAGCAGCCCAAGGCGGTCGCCGATACGATCTCTCCGCGCATCCGGGACGGCCGCATCGTTTTGGACGAACTGAAATTTACCCGCGAGGAGCTTGTGAACCTCGATCGGATCTGTATTCTCGCCTGCGGCTCGGCCTACCACGTCGGTATGATCGCGAAATACATTTTCGAAGAGATGCTCCGCGTCCCGACCGAGGTGACGATCGCCTCGGAATTCCGCTATGAAAACCCGATCGTCAGCGACAAAACGCTCGCGATCATCATCAGCCAGTCCGGCGAGACGCTCGATACGCTGGAAGCGATGCGCGAGGCAAAGCGCCGCGGCGCGCGGACGCTCTCGATCGTCAACGTCGTTGGCAGCGCGATCGCGCTCGAAGCGGACGACGTGATCTATACCTGGGCGGGGCCGGAGATCGCCGTTGCAACGACGAAGGCCTACAGCACCCAGCTCGCCGTGATCGATCTTTTGGCGATCTATTTTGCCGATCTGCTCGGGAAGCTGACCCCCGAAGAATACGCGGTGCTCATCGCCGGGCTCGAAGCGCTGCCCGGGAAGATCGCCGAGGCGCTCGAGAAGAAGGACGCGGTTCAGTATATCGCCTCGCAGTGCTTCAACGCGAAGAATATCTTCTTTATCGGCCGCAATCTCGATTACGCAATGAGCCTTGAGGGCTCGCTCAAATTAAAGGAGATCTCCTATATCCATTCCGAGGCCTACGCTGCCGGAGAGCTCAAGCACGGAACGATCTCCCTGATCGAAGACGGAACGCTCGTCGTTGCGCTTTCGACCTACGCGCGGCTCTTTGAAAAGATGCGCAACAACATCCTCGAGGTAAAGACCCGGGGCGCGACCGTTCTGGGACTCTTCACAAAGGGAGGCGGGGCAGAGAGCTCAAAAGCGGATTTTGCGCTTGAGATCCCTCAGGCGCCGACGATGTTCCTGCCTTCGCTCGCGATCATTCCGCTCCAGCTGTTCGCCTACTATATCGCCGCGATGAAGGGCTGCGATATCGACAAGCCCCGGAACCTCGCGAAATCCGTTACGGTCGAATAATTTCGGTTCGCGTACCGCGCCGTTGAAACGGGCGGATCCGGAAGAGGAAGCATTTCGCTTCCCGGAAGGTTTTTTATTTCGCGTACCGCGCCTTCGCAATAAGCAGGGCGAAAGAAAAAACACTTAGCTTCCCCGGATCGGTTTTTGTTTCGCGTACCGCGCCGTTGAAACGGGCGGATCCGGAAGAGGAAGCATTTCGCTCACCGTATGCTTTTCCGTTTCGCGTTTCGCCTTTATTTCCGGCGGGGCGCACGCTTTTCCCGGTTGAAAAAAGCACACGATTGTGCTACAATACAATTAAACAAAAATAATGAAAACAGGTGGGATGATTTTATGAAATATCTGATTGGTATCGACCTCGGAACCTCCGCGACCAAAACGGTGCTTTTCAACGATCAGTGCCAGGTCGTCGCCTCGGCCTCCGAAGAGTATCCGCTCTATCAGCCGAAGAACGGCTGGGCGGAGCAGGATCCGCTCGATTGGTGGAACGCCGCCGCGCGCACCTCGAAGCAGGTCATCGAAACGTCCGGGATCGATCCGAAAGAGATCGCCGGAATCGGCATTTCCGGCCAGATGCACGGCCTCGTGATGCTCGACAAAGACGGCAACGTCCTGCGCAGATCGATCATCTGGTGCGACCAGAGAACCGATAAGGAATGCGAAGAGATCACCGAGCTGATCGGCAAAAAGCGTGTGATCGAAATCACGGCCAACCCGGTTCTGCCCGGCTTCACCGCTCCGAAGATCCTCTGGGTCCGCAAGAACGAGCCTGAAATCTATGCAAAATGCGCCCATATCCTCCTGCCGAAGGACTACGTCCGCTATATGCTGACCGGCGAATTTGCAACCGAAGTTTCCGACGCTTCCGGAATGTCGCTGCTCGACGTTCCGAACCGCTGCTGGAGCGACGAAGTTCTCGAGAAGCTCGATATCGACAAGAGCCTGCTCGCGAAAGTTTACGAATCCCCCGATATCACCGGCAAGGTGACCGCGCAGGCGGCCGCTCTGACGGGTCTTGCCGAGGGCACGCCGGTCGTCGGCGGCGCCGGCGACAACGCTGCCGCGGCAGTCGGCACGGGCGTTGTGGAAGAGGGCAAAGCCTTTACGACGCTCGGCACCTCCGGCGTTGTGTTCGCACATTCCGATTCCGTTACGATCGATCCCGAGGGAAGAGTTCATACTTTCTGCTCCGCGGTTCCCGGCTGCTGGACGGTGATGAGCTGCGCGCTTGCTTCCGGCCTCTCGCTCAAATGGTTCCGCGATAACTTCTTCACCTCCGAGATGGAAACGGCCGTCGGCATGGGCGTGGATCCCTACTACCTGATGGACAAGGAAGCGGAAAAGATCGAGATCGGCGCAGACCGCCTGATCTATCTGCCGCATCTGATGGGCGAACGCTACGATCCCTACGCCCGCGGCGTCTTCTTCGGCCTCTCCGCGATCCATACGAAGTACAATATGCTGCGCGCCGTTCTGGAAGGCGTGATCTATTCGCAGCGCGAATTCCTCGATATCCTCCGCGGCATGGGCGTTGTTTCAACCTCGATGCTCGCCTGCGGCGGCGGCGGAACGAGCAAGATCTGGCGCCAGATGATGGCGGACGTCTACGATCTGCCGGTTCAGACCGTTCAGAATAAGGAAGGCCCTGCGCTCGGCGTTGCGATCCTCGCGGGCGTCGGCACCGGCGTTTTCGAGAGCGTTCCCGAGGCCTGCCGCAGATTTATCGGCCTCAACGAGCCGCAGGCTCCGATCGCCGAAAACGTAGAACGCTATAAGGAATTCTACGAGATTTATTACGACATCAACCACACCCTGACCCCGCAGTTCAGAAAACTGCAGAGCCTCTGATGAAAGGAGTTTTCGATCATGAAAATCAAAAGCGTATTTGATCCCGAGTTCGCCCAGTACGGAAAGATCCTTGAGGGTTACGATTTTACCGAGCTGCTTTGTAAGCTCGATGAAGTAACGGATTGCCCGAAGGATTCCACCCTTTATTTCCCCGGCGTCGACGCGCTCGAAGCGCTCCCGATCGCAAAGACGATCTCCGATAACGTCTACGGCGGAATGCCCGTTCAGATCGGCTGCTGCAACGGCTTCAACAAAAAGCTCAACTGCCTTGAGTACCATCGCGACAGCGAGATCGATATCGCCTCCAACGACGTGATCCTCCTGCTCGCTTCGCAGCAGAAGATCAAAGCGAGCAAGCTTTCAACCTCCGAGGTCGAAGCGTTCCTGCTGCCGAAGGGCTATGCCGCAGAACTGTATGCCACCTCGCTGCACTACGCGCCGGTCTGCCCCGAAGGGGCCGAGGGCTTCCGTGTTGTGATCGTTCTTCCCAAGGGCACGAATACCGACAAGCCCGAGATCGAGATCAAAAACGACGAAGACAAGATGCTCTTCGCCCGCAATAAATGGCTGATCGCCCATCCGGACGCCGCAGAAGCTTCCCAGGGCGCCGTGGTAGGCCTCGAAGGCGAGAATATCGTTCTTCCGTAACGCCTGCCGCAGCAGTTTCTCCGTACCGCTCAAAAAAAGCTCCCCGGTTTCGGGGAGCTTCTTTTGAAACGCGCCGCGCTGTTGCGCGCGGCGTTTTCAGTCATTCCGAAAGGAAGGAATTTTCTATGAAAAAATCGGTTGCCGCTTTGGCTGCGCTGCTGATCGCTCTGCTGCTTTGCGCATGCGGAAACTCCGGCTCCTCCAGCGCGGAGTCATCGGTAGACGCGAGGGAGACGATCAATCTGACGGCAGGCGGCGCAAAGACCTGCTTTAT
>CACZON010000136.1 GCA_902782805.1 Oscillospiraceae bacterium | reverse complement strand
TTTGCTGATCTTCATTGCGCTCTTTATCGGCGGTAAACGCAACGTTCTGCTGACAGTCGCTTTCGGGCTGGTAACGATCACGTTTTTCTTTACGCTCTCGTTCCTGTCTTCGATCGCGGATTTCCTGATCTTTTTCGCGTGGTTCTTCGGCATTGCGGTCGTTTTGGCCGCGGCGATCGGCGAGGGCTACAAGAAGGTCATGCGCTTCATGGCATGGATCCCGCCGGTATCGCTTTTTACCGGCTACGTTCTGAGTTTCCTGCTCTTCGGCGTCGATTACATCTTCTACGGCTTCGGTTTAGGAGTCGCTTATCTGATCCTATTGATCCTGCTCGATTTCTTCACCTTCATGGGTATGCTTTTCGCCTGCCTCTGGGCGGTTTCAGCCTATCAGTTCCTGCCCCGTCCGCAGGCCGCGGCACCCCAGTATCCGCAGCAGTATCCCCAGCAGCCGCAGTACCGCGCGCCGCAGCAATACGTTCCGCAGTACCAGCAGCCGCAGCAATTCGCTCAGCCGCCGCAGTACCAGCAGCCGCAGCAGTATCCGCAGCCGCAGCAATACCAGCAGCCCCAGCAGATCACCCGCGCGGCGGCGCCGGTGGCTCCCTCTCCGGTTCAGGCTACCAACAATACCGCCGCGCAGCTCCAGAAATATAAAGAGCTGCTTGACGCCGGCGTGATCTCTGCGGAAGATTACGAAGCTAAGAAAAAGCAGCTTTTAGGGCTGTAAAAAGCAGCAAAACTACACAAGAAAACGCCCTCCGATTTTTCGGAGGGCGTTCGCTTTTATTCACTCAATGAACGGGATTCTGCGGAGGCGCCGGCGGGAAATTCTGCGGAGGTTTCTGCGGGAAGGTACGCGCAGACTCCGAGCTCTTCCGGCTGAAATCCTTTCCGCACGCGCCGCCGAGCGAAAGGAACATCAAGAGCGTCGCCGGAGCGGTAAAGAATCCAGTGATCCAGCTCGCTCCGGTATTCACAACCGAGGCCGCTGAAAGAGCAGCTGCGCCGGCACGGGCAGAAAGGCTCGTGAACAACGTACCGACCACCGGAGAAATCACCGTATTGAACGCGATAAAGAGAGCCGCCATGACGATCGTGATCGCGATCGTTCCCCTGCGCGACGGGCGGCCGCAGATGATCAAAAGATAGATCAGCGCGAACAGCGTGCGAACAAAGCTGTAGGCGATCGTCTGATACGGGATCACACGGTATTCGTATGACTCGGGTGGCAGATTGTAGATCGACTTGATCAGATCCTGCGCGAAGATCGAAACGATCGAAAGCAAAAACGCGAAGGCAAAGAATAGAAACGCGATGATCTGCAGGGTTTTGCAGGCCTTTTGACTCATAATAGCATCTCCTTTAGGCACGAAGGAGCGGATTTGCCCGCTCCTTTCGTCTTTCTTCTTATTCTTCCGCCGGACTGAAATCTTCTTTCCCCGCGCCGCAGAGCTCGCAGGTGAAATCCTCGGGGAGATCTTCCCACTTTACGCCGGTCTCCTCTTCATCGTAGATCCAGCCGCAAATATTGCAAACGTATTTCATCGAATCAAACCTCCTGTTTCATTTCTTAGCCTTATCATATCACCCTGCTTTGCGTTCGTCAATAACGAAAAAAGCGCGTAAAGCCCGCTTCCTCTTCCTTGACAGCTGCCGCCGCGGCTTCTATAATGAGTATGAAGAGAAAAATCAGATCACACCTTGCAAGGAGGATTTTCCCATGTCCGTTCTTGTACTCGGCGGCGCCGGCTATATCGGCTCCCATACCGTCCGCGCACTGATCGAAGCAGGCGAAGAGGTCGTCGTAGCCGACAACCTGCTGACCGGCTTCCGCGCGGCCGTTCATCCCAAAGCGAAATTTTACGAAGCGGATATCCGCGACCGGCGCGCGATGGACGCGCTGTTCGAAGCGGAAAAGATCGACGGCGTGATTCATTTTGCCGCCTCCTCGCAGGTCGGTGAAAGCATGCGCGACCCGCTCAAATACTACGAAAACAACCTTTGGGGGACGACCTCGCTTTTGCAGAGCATGATCTCCCACGAGGTCAAAACGATCGTCTTTTCCTCGACCGCCGCGACCTACGGCGAGCCGAAACGCGTTCCGATCCTTGAAAGCGACCCCACAGAGCCGACGAACTGCTACGGCGAAACGAAGCTCGCCATGGAAAAGGAGATGCGCTGGACGGCGCTGGCCCACGGCCTGCGCTTTGTTGCGCTGCGCTATTTCAATGCCTGCGGCGCTTCGCCCGACGGGGCGATCGGCGAAGCCCACAATCCGGAAACGCATCTGATCCCGCTGATCCTGCAGGTTCCGAACGGAAAACGCAGCGCGATCTCGGTCTTCGGCGACGATTACCCGACGAAGGACGGCACCTGCGTGCGTGATTATATCCACGTTGCCGACCTCGCGCAGGCGCATATCCTTGCCATGCGCTATCTTCTTTCAGGCGGCGAAAGCGACGTGTTCAACCTCGGCAACGGCGTCGGCTTTACCGTAAAGGAGGTCGTCGAAGTCGCGCGGAAGGTGACCGGGCATCCGATCCCGACGGAAATCTCCCCGCGCCGCACGGGCGACCCGGCGCAGCTTGTCGCTTCCTCTCAAAAAGCGCGGAAGATCCTCGGCTGGGATCCTCAGTACGCAGACCTCGAGACGATCGTCTCCACCGCCTGGAACTGGCACAGGAATCACCCAAACGGATACGAACCGTAAGGAACCGGCCGAAAAGCCGACGGTTCGGAAGATTTTCTTCCTTTTTTTGATTTTCCCTTTTCGTCAGCTTATCGCCGACAATCCTCCCGGCGGTGTTTCACGACCGCCTCCCTCCTTTACGCAAGGAGGGTTTCCCTCTCCGCGACTTTCGCTCTCCTTTTGAAACGCGGTCCACAGATCGCGCCGTTTCAAGAACCGAATCGAAAAAACGCTGCCCTTTGGGGACTCAACCGTCCCGTAAGGCAGCGTTTTCTTTTTTCGTTTTATTCCTCGATCGTTACGTTCTCGACCGCCGCTTCCAGAAGGAGATTGATCAGCTCGTTTCGGGAGCGGTTCGTTTTTGCGGAGAGCTCTTCCAGGCGGGAAATCAGCTCGTCCTTCATCCGGACGGAGACGATCTTGTAGCCGTCGTCGCCCTTTTTCTGCTGTTTCTTCGAAATCCTGATTTCTTTACTCATTCGAACCACCTCCCTGCTTTTATTCTATCTTGAAAGTCAGGTTTTTTTATAATTACATAGTGGATTATATGCTATAATTTTATAGTAATTCTGCAGAATCAGATCCAAAAAGCAGTCGTTCCGCACGGAAAAGGGGGAATGAAGGCATCTGCGCTGCTGTCGGCCGAAAATCGGGCCGCAGCGCAAACGCGGTTTCGCGGTACATTCAAACGAAGGGCGTGCCGTTCCCTGTTCAATAAGCGGTTAAATTTTACGCAATGAGGTATAAAGCATGAAAAAGTTATTCATATTAATCCTGGCGCTTCTTGTGGTGCTTTCACTTGCAGCCTGCGGAGGCATGTCTGCAGAAGAGAAGGAGACTGTAGAACAAGAACTGATTGCAGCCCTTGGCGGGGAATCATACTATTGCCGTAATCATCCAATGAAAAGTGGTAAACAAGGTGGAACACTCGAAGAGGATATAATATGTGTTACATTTAGCGAAGACTGCAGCACTGCCGATGTCGTATGGTCTTATCAGATAACCCCATTTCATAACGGAACCGCACAGAATAGGAATACCGAACCACACGTCTAACGTGTGGTTTTGGTATACAAAAAAGCCGGAGAGCATCGCTCTACGGCTTTTTTGGATCTTCAGGTCGGATGAAAGGTAAAGAAGTGTAGTTTTCAACCTGTATTTTCACGCAATAGTGTCAGTCGCTGTTTTCAGAAGATTCGTGCAGCCTTTTGCGATCAAGGAAAGAAGCCGCAATCAGAATTGCCGCCCCGGCAAAAAGAAGCGCGGCTGCGGTAATCAGAGTTCGTTTCGCCGGCAGCGGCGTCAGGATCAGCGCGCAGACAATGATCCCTGCAATCAGGAAGGTCACCCCGATTGGCGTCAGGGAGCCGATTAGTCTTTTCCGGTTTGCAAGAACGATCAGACCGATCATGATGACGGCAAGCGCGATTGCTCCGATCAGAACAATATTATTCTCAAGATATTCCGTGAAAGACCCCGTGCCGACTCCGAGCGTATCGAGCACCGGGCGCAGCCCGCCCGCGAAACGCGCCAGAAGAAGCACAGCGGCGATTCCGCAGAAAACGCCTCCGGGAAGCGCCAGTGCCGCCGCCCGGGACAGTTTCGGTGAGGGTTCCGAAACAGGTTTCTGGGGTTTGGACGGTTCCTGTTGCGGCCGTTCCGCAGTCAACGGCTGTACGGGAGCCGGAACCGTCTGCACCTTCGGCGGTGCCGGCGGAACAGCTTTCTGTACGGGAGCCGGAACCGGTCTCTCCGCGATCGTCATTGCGTTTCGTATTGCGTCGGGAACGGCTTTCCCGCATTCCGGGCAGAATTTTGTATTTTTCGGCATCTTTGCGCCGCAGTTGGAACAGAACGTAAATTTCTTTTCTTCAGCCATGTTGGATCTCCTCCGTATTCTTTCGATCAGAACGCCGTCTGATGAGCAAAACAATCATGCAGATCGCCACGCACAGCAGCGAAAACCACTGCGCGTTCGAC
>CACZON010000135.1 GCA_902782805.1 Oscillospiraceae bacterium | reverse complement strand
CAGGTTTGATCATCATCCTTCTCGAAGGCTTGATCTTCCTGGTCCTCTCGCTGACCGGCGTACGTTCCTACATCGCCAAAGCGCTTCCGGACTGCCTCAAAAAAGCGATCCCGGCCGGCATCGGTCTCTTCATCGCTTTCATCGGCTTCCAGAACGTCCGCATCATCCAGGCCAACCAGTATACGCTCGTTCAGTTCTTTGATTTCCACGGCGCGCTCAGCGGCGAGGGTACGGGCTTTGAAAAATGGACCGCCATCGCTCCCGTTGTGCTTGCGATCATCGGCTTTATCGTAATCGCTTCGCTCGTAAAGCGCAACGTAAAAGGCGCCGTTCTGATCGGCATCCTGATCACCAGCATTCTCTATTATCTCACCACCTGGCAGCTCCCGTCCTTCGATTTCGGTCAGGTCGGCGAATCCTTCAAGGATTTCGGCGCGCTCGGTCTCGGAGCAGTCTTCAAGGGCTCTGCCTGGGCGAAAGCCTTCAACGGCGGCACGATCGGCGCGATCTTCAGCGCTCTGATGCTGGTCGTTACCTTCTGCCTCGTCGATATCTTCGATACGATCGGCACCCTCTACGGAACCGCTTCTCAGGCGGATATGCTCGATGAGCACGGCGACCCGATCGACGTTGACAAAGCCATGGCCTGCGACTCGATCGCAACCGTCGGCGGCGCCGTATTCGGCACCTCCACCACCACCACTTTCGTTGAGTCCGCTTCCGGCGTTGCTGCCGGCGGCCGCACCGGTCTTGCTTCGCTCGTTACCGCCGTGTGCTTCCTGCTCTGCCTCGTCCTCTCTCCGATCGCTTCGATCATCCCCGGCTGCGCAACCGCTCCGGCTCTGATCTTCGTCGGCGTTCTGATGATGAAGGGCTTCGCAAAGGTCGACATGAACGATATGCGTTCCGCAGTTCCGGCGTTCCTCGCTCTGATCATGATGCCGCTGACCTATTCCATCGCAAACGGCATCGGCATCGGCGCGATCGCTTACACCCTGATGACGATCTTCGCTGGCAAATTCACGAAGAAAGATATCGTCGTTACGATCATCGGTATCCTCTTCATCCTCAAGTTTGTCTTCATCACCATGTAAGCTTTTCCGCAAAAACCTCAGCGTTTTTACAACTTAATTTACGTTAAAAGCCGTCCCGCAATAGTGGGGCGGTTTTTTTATTACGCAGGGTTCTTTTGTGAGAGGAGCGGGCTAAATTGCACGGCATGGTGCTGCTGTTCTTCGCCGCCTGCGTTTTCGCCGCGCAGGGTTCTCCGGCGGTATGAGCAAACATATTTGCCCAGCGCCTTGCGCCTGCGTTCTGCCCTTGGGGGGCTCTGCTTTCTCCTCGCAATGACAAACCGGGAGCTTGCCGAAAGCGCGAGCAAAAAGGATTCTTCTATTCACGCAGCCGATTACGCGAAAACGAAAAAAGCGGGAGCATACCGTAAACGCGAGCAAATCAGCTGCTTTCCTTTTCGCAGCCGATTACACAAAAACAAAAAAAGCGGGAGCATACCGAAACGCGAGCGATCAAACTTCTTCTATTCACTCAGCCGATTGCGCGAAGGTAAAAAAACGCGAAAACGAAAAAAACGGGAGCATACCGAAACGCGAGGAGCCATGGTCCATCTATCCGCGCAGCCGATTACGCGAAAATGAAAATAGTTGAAAACGAGGCCGCGGTTTGATAAAATGAAGAAAAGTAATTTTCCGAAGGAGCTGCAGCCATGACGAAAAGAACCGTACTCGTAACCGGCGGGAGCCGCGGGATCGGCCGCGCGATCGCGATCGCCTTTGCGAAAGCCGGCGACTACGTCCTGATCAATTACCTCAAAAACGATTCCGCCGCGCTCGACTGCGCAAAGGAGATCTGCGCGTTCGGCGGGCAATGCGCGCTCTATCGGGCGGATCTGCGTTCCCCGGAGGATACCGCAAAGCTGTTCGCCGCGATCGAACGCGAAGGCTGCGGGATCGACGTTCTCGTAAACAACGCAGGCGTTTCGCTCTGGAAGCTCCTTCCCGATACGACCGAGGAGGAATGGCAGAACGTTCTCAATTCGAACCTCAATTCCGCCTACCGCTGCGCGCGCGCCGTACTGCCGCAGATGATCCGCCGCAAAAGCGGGCGCATCATCAATATCTCCTCGATCTGGGGCGAGATCGGCGCCTCCTGCGAGGTCGCCTATTCCGCTTCGAAAGCCGCGCTGATCGGCTTTACGAAAGCGCTCGCAAAGGAAGTCGCACCCTGCGGGATTACCGTTAACTGCATCTCCCCCGGGATGATCGATACCTCGATGAACGCCGCCTTTTCTCCCGAAGAGATCGCCGCCTTTATCGAAGAGATCCCGGCCGGCCGGATCGGAAAACCCGAAGAGGTCGCCGCCGCCGCGCTCTTTCTCGCCTCCGACGCCGCCTCCTATATCACCGGCCAAATCCTCTCTGTCAGCGGCGGGCTTTCATAACGCAGGGTTCTCCGGTGGTGTGAGCAACTGCGCCGCCCGGCAGGGAACTGCTGTGCTTCGCCGCCTGCGTTCGTCCTGCGGACGGCGTAACGCAAGGTTCTCCGGGTCCTACGGACATTTGACGCAGGGTTCTCCGCAGATAGGAGCAGGTGCGCTGCCCGGCAGGGAACTGCTGTGCTTCGCCGCCTGTTTTCGTCCTGCGGAGGGCGTAACGAAGGGTTCTCTGCTGATAGAATCCGATGCGCCGCCCGGCAGGAGGT
>CACZON010000134.1 GCA_902782805.1 Oscillospiraceae bacterium | reverse complement strand
TTTGCCCGGAGTCAGAAAAGAAAGGAAGCAGGGAACATGGGAATTCTTTCGAAGCTGTTCGGCGATAAAAACGAAAAATCCGCGCTTGACCGTCTGAAAGGAATCGTTCAGGAGGCGGTGGAAGGAATTACGGGGGAAGAGAAGCCGGCTCCTGCGCCGCAGACGCAGCCGCTTCAGGTCGGCGGCGGTTCGGTTACGCCGATCCCCGCGGCGACGGGCCCTTCCGGTTTTTCCTGGGGCGAGGTAATGCCCGACGAGGAGAATCAGTTCAATTATAGCGGCACTTACGTGGAATATTTCGAAAAAATATTCCGCGAAAACTTCCCGGATTACCGGATTGAAAAAGAACTGCGCGGCGGAATGAAGGCGGCGGTGTTCACCTTCCGGCGCGGGGACGCCAAGGCGCTCGTCGTAGAGCTGCTTTCTCAGGGAAGCGACGCGTACCGGCTGCGCAAGCAGTGCCGCGCGGACGGGATCGCCTATCTGCGTTATTACTACGATCACGAGGGCTGGTGGAATACCAAGGCCTACGTAATCGAGCGCACCCGCGGCGCGCTGGGCGCGTAAAAACCGAAAAAAAGCAGAAAGAGAACGCCCTGCGCCTGCGGCGGACCCGGCACGAACCGAATCATCGGCTTCGCAGGCAGCCGGTTCGTGTACGGTCTGGTAACGACCGGAATTATCCGGGCTTTAACGATTTCTCTTTCTGCTTTTTTATTTATTGAAAAGGAAATCCGAAATGTCAATGCTGACGCTGCTCTCCCAAAAGGAAACCTGGGAGCGCTTTTACGAATACAAAACTTCGCTTGCCTGCCCAAAACAGTTTGCGCGGGAATTGCGCGCGTTTATCGATCGGAGAGGCTGGGAAGAGGTCTGCGCGGCGATCGGGCGCGGCGCGCCGTTTCCGCTGCCGCGCAAAGCGGTCATCAGCAAATTAAGCTCGCAGAAAAAGCGGACCGTCTATATTTATCCCAGGGCGGAGAATACGGTTTTGAAGCTGCTGACGTACCTGCTTCTTCGCCGGTACGACGGCCTTTTTTCTCCGAATCTGTATTCCTTCCGTGCCGGACGCTGCGCCAAAGACGCGATGCGCCGTTTCTGTGCGATGCCGGGCATCCGGGATTTTTACGCGTATAAGGTCGATATCAGCAACTATTTCAATTCGATCCCGATCGGGCAGCTTCTGCCGATGCTGGAGGAAACGCTCGGCGAAGATCCGGTTCTGCTGCGCTTTTTGAAAAGCTTGCTTTGCGAGCCGAACGTCCTCGAAAACGGCGCGCCCGTTTCCGAAGAGAAGGGCATCATGGCGGGAACGCCGCTCTCCGCTTTTTACGCGAATCTTTATCTGCGCGATCTGGACCGGCAGTTCCATGAAAAGCGGATTCCCTACGCGCGTTATTCCGACGATATCATCGTTTTCGCGCAGAGCCGCGAGCAGGCGCAGGCGTACGCCGAGCAGATCCGCGGGTTCCTTCTGTCACGCGGGCTTTCGGTCAACCGCGGGAAAGAGCATTTCTATTCCCCCGCACAGGGCTGGGAATTCCTCGGCTTTTCCTATCGGCAGGGAAGAGTGGATATCGCTCCGGCGACCGTTTCCAAATTAAAGGGAAAAATGCGCAGAAAAGCGCGGGCGCTGATGCGCTGGCGCGCGCGCAACGATCATGACCCCGAGCGGGCCGCGGCGGCGTTTATCCGCGTTTTCAACCGAAAGCTGCTCGAGACAACGGATGACAACGAGCTGAGCTGGGGCCGCTGGTTTTTCAGCGTGATCAATACGGCGGAGAGCCTTCGGGAAATCGACCGCTACGCGCAGGATTGTCTGCGTTATCTTCTGAGCGGAACACGGACGAAAGCCCGCTTCAATATCCGGTATGAAACGCTCAAGGATCTCGGCTACCGCAGTCTGGTGCATCAGTATTATGCCGATCGTAAAGAAGAAGCTTCCCGGGAAAACGACCGGTAAGCCGGAGCGTTCGGCATTGCAAAGAAAGCATAAAACAAAAAAGCCGCTGATTTCTCAGCGGTTTTTTTATGACCTGTGTTCCGCGGCCGGGCGCCGAAGCGGCAGCTGCGGAGATTTCGCTTATGCATACGTCTGAATGATCTCTTCGGCGATTTCTCGCTTGGAAACGCAGCGGTCCATGGCCTGCTTTTCAATATAGCGGTGCGCCTGCGGTTCGTCCATTTTGAGCTCGGAGATCAATAACCATTTCGCCCGGTTGACAAGGCGGATTTCCTCCATTTTTTCTTCGAAGGAAAGCGTCTTTTTCTCTTGTCTGCGCAAACGCTCGCGCGCGCTTTCCATCCAGCCGAGCGCCAGCGCGAAGATCGGGCGCGACAGCGGTTTATAGAGCGTAAAGACACCGTTTCCCGCGGCCTGTTCGAAGAATTCGTCGAACAGCTCCGAGCGCACCAGCAGGAGGATCACCGCTTCCACCGAGGCTGCGGTATCGATCGCAAAGCGCAGGCCGGTATCGTCCGGCAGCGGCGAATTGACGATCACGAAATCGAAATCACGCTCGGCAAGCGCCCGCTTCGCCGCGCCGACCCCGGAGACGAACTTCACCGGCGCGTAACGCGGCTGCGCGAGGAATGTAGAAAGAGACGTATTCATTTTTTCCGCCGCCGAAACGACGAGAACGCTGTAAATTCGCTCTTCCAGATTCATAGGGGATTCCTTTCTCGAAAACTAAGGAAAAAGCGGTTATTTGCCGCAGTAGATTGCTAAGATACGCTCGGGGATATGAGCGCGGATGAAGCTGCTTTCGGCGGCAATACGGCAGGCTTCTTCCCGGTTCTCCGGCAGCTTTTCGTAACCGGAGAGCGTCTCGGGATCGGCCGTAAAGAGGTTGAAATTCGCAGGTTTTGGGAGCGCAAGACGATGTTGGATTCCGTCGAGCGCGGCATAAATCAAAAGCGTAAACGCGAGGTACGGATTTGCGCCCGGATCCGGCGAGCGAAGCTCCGCGCGGCGGTATTCTCCGATCGCGGCAGGAATTCTCACGAGCTGTGATCGGTTTTCCGCAGACCAGGAGAGGTACGCCGGTGCCTTATGATTCCCGAGCCGGCGGTAAGAATCCTCCGTCGGATTGAGAAACGCGGTCATCGCGCGAGCGTTTTTGAGGATCCCGGCGATCATTGAAAAGAACACGTCCGGATCGTTCAATGGCTTTAGGGAGAGATTGATATGGAATCCGTTGCCCGGCGCGTCTTCAAGCGGCTTCGGCGAAAAATCGGCGGTCAGACCGTTGCGGTTCGCAACCGTTTTGACCACGCGCCGGAAGGTCATGGCGTTGTCAGCCGCCGCAAGCGCGCCGGAATAGCGGAAGTCGATTTCGTTCTGTCCGGGACCTTCCTCGTGGTGGGAGCTTTCCGGGCGAATCCCCATTTTTTCAAGGGTCAGGCAGATTTCCCGGCGGACGTTTTCTCCGTGATCCTCCGGGGCGATATCCATATAGCCCGCTTCATCAACGGGTTTTTTCGTCGGATTTCCGTCTTCATCCTGCAGGAAAAGATAGAATTCCTCTTCCGCGCCGACCGTAAATTCGCATCCGGCCGATTTTGCGTCCGCGATCGCTTTTTTCAGCAGACTGCGCGTATCGCAGGGGAAAAGTGTTCCATCCGGATAAGTGATCGTTGAGAACATCTGGACGACGCGCCCCTGCTCCGGGCGCCAGGGAAGCGGCATGAGCGTATCGGCTTCCGGATGCAGCAGCAGGTCGCTTTTCGCTTCGTCTCCGAAACCTGCGATCGCGGAAGCGTCGATCGCGATGCCGTATTCAAAGGCGCGGGGCAGCTCGTCCGGCATGATAGAGATATTCTTCTGTTTTCCGAAAACGTCGCAGAACGCAAGCCGGATAAATTTTACGTCTTCCTCCTGCGCGTATGCGATGACCTCTTCCTTTGAATACTTCATAGTTGGCCTCCTGTTTTTCTAATTTGCAACGTACATCTGCCGGTAGGGATTTTTGCTGTCCGGCGTGACGACGGTAAACGGAGCGGAAAGGATTTCCGCCGCGTTATAATCGAACAATTCGCAAAATTCACAAACACAGCGCTCGATCTCTGCAAGGTCTTCCTTTTCGGCCGGCCTTGCCGTTACCTGCTCGGGAAAAACGACGCCTTCGCATTTCGAACGAAGGAACATTTTTCCGCCGTGCATTCCCGTACAGGGAAAATAGCCGACGATCTTTTCTTTTGGGGAGAACAGATTGAGAACGACGATCAGACCGCCCGCCTGATATTCGCCGAGAAAGCTTCCGGTCCTTCCGCCGATCACCATCTGCGGGATTTTGTTCTGATAGGCTTTCATATGGATGCCGGCGCGGTAGCCGGCGTCTCCCTTTATAAAGATGCTCCCGCCGCGCATCGCGTAGCCGGCCGCGTCGCCCGCGTTTCCGTGGATGACGATTCTGCCCGCGTTCATCGTATCGCCTACAGCGTCCTGCGCGTTGCCGAGTACGGTGAGCGTCCCTCCGTTGAGATACGCGCCCAGAGCGTTGCCCGGAATTCCGGAAACGGTGATATTTTTATCGCTCATTCCGGCCGCGATGAACCGCTGTCCGCAGCAGCCGTCGATTTCGCAGTCGCGCCCCGCTGCCCGAACAGCGTCGTTTAAAGCCCGGTGATCCAGGCCCTGTGCATGAATTAACATATATTATACCACACCTCCGAACTTTTTTCTACGTATCTCCGATGAAAAAGCGGCCGTAGTCGCCGCTTTTTTGAGAATCTCGAAATTTACCGAGGAAAGCGGCGTTTTTTCCCGGATCATTGCGGTATAGATTCCCGCGCGCTCGTTGCATCCGATCAGAATAAAACCCTTTAGGAGATCGTCCTTTGTAAACAGGCGTTTGATCGAATGATCCGTTTTTTCCTCGTAAAGCGCCCCTTCATAGGAACCGGCTGTCATGGCATGGAGCCCAAAGAAGCCGATCGAGTTCATCGGGATCGCATTCTCAAGCGTTTCGGATCCTCCGGCCATATTGACGCCGGCCGCGTGTCCCTGGAGATACGCGTTCGGCAGGATCGCAAGGACACGCCTTGCACCGACAGAGCTGTCGAATCCTTCGGCGCAGTCTCCCGCGGCGTAAATTCCGGGAAGAGAGGTCTGCATCCGCTCGTCGACGAGGATGCCTCGGTTTACCTCGCCTCCGGCCTCCCGAAGCAGCGCGGTATTCGCGCGCACGCCGACGGCGAGAACGAGAACGTCGAACGGGACGGCTGCACCGCTTTGCATGATTGCGGTGTTTCCTTCGAATCTTCCGACGCTGTCGCCGAGGTAAAAACGCATCCCGTGCGCTTCCAGATGCTTCTGCATCATCGCGGCGCATTCGTCGTCCAGAATGCTTGAAAGAACGCGGTCCGCAAGATCGCAGACGGCAACGCTTGCAGCGCGCCCGGTGAGTCCCTCCGCACACTTCAGACCGATCAGGCCGGCGCCGACGATCAGAACACGTGAATTCTCACTTACCGCTGCGTCGAGCGCGAGCGCGTCATCAAGCGTCATGAAAGAGAACTGATTCTCTACGCTCTCAATTCCTTCAAAGCGAGGTACAAACGGCGAAGAGCCGACTGCGAGGCAAAGTGAATCGTACGGAAGGAGCGCGCCGTCGTCAAGTTCGATTTCGCGGCTTTCGTTCAGAATCCGAACCGCCTTTTTTCCGTAAAGCACGCGGCAGCCCATGCGGTCGTAAAAGTCCGCACTGCGGTACTGCATGCGCGAAAGATCGGTTTTCTTTTCCAGATAATAGGAAATCAGCGGGCGGCAGTAGACTGCGCGGTCTTCTTCGGAAACGACGGTGATTTCACCCGTACGGTCGATTTTCCGGATCCCTTCGATGCAGCCTGCTGCGGCAACACCGTTGCCGATGATGACGTACCGTTTCATAACGCTTCCCCCCGTTCCTCGTAGACGATCGCCCGGTTCGGGCAGCCCTTTACGCAGGCTGGCTCGCCGACCGAATTCTGAAGGCAGAGCTCGCATTTCTGCATTACGCCGTCTTCGCTCGGCGCGAGCGCGCCGTAGGGACAGACGAGTACGCAGGTACAGCATCCGACGCACTTTTCGCGGTCGATCCGGATCACGCCGTCTTCTTTGTAGAGCGCTCCCGCGATGCAGCTCTTGACGCAGAGTGGATCTTCGCAGTGGCGGCAGGAAACGGCGTAGGTAATTTTCTCGCCTTCTTCGATATGGATCCTCGGATAAATCGGTTTTCCCTTGAGCGCCAGTACCATATCCGTCATCCCGGAATTCGCAAAAGCGCAGTTGTATTCGCAGAGGTGGCAGCCGAGGCACCACTGCTCGTTGACGTATACCCGTTTCATATAATCACTCCCCTGCGTGCGAGATACCGAGAATTTCCAGCTCTTTTTGGTTAAGGCCGACCCCGCGCAGCATCAAACGGTTGCCGCGCAGCGCTTCGATGGAATTGATGCCCATTCCGCCCATCAGCTCCATAATCTCCCGGCGCCAGGCGGTCATCAGATTTACAAGACGTTCACATCCGATTTCCGGATTCAGCCGCCGGACGAGCTCGGGCTGCTGGGTAGCGATGCCCCAATTGCATTTTCCGCTCTGGCAGGTACGGCAGAGGTGACAGCCGAGGGCCAGAAGCGCGGCCGTTGCGATATAGCAGGCGTCCGCGCCGAGCGCGATCGCCTTGACGACGTCGGAGGCGCTGCGGATCGAACCGCCGGCAACGAGGGAGACGCTGTTGCGAATCCCTTCGTCGCGCAGACGCTGATCGACCGCCGCAAGCGCGAGCTCAATCGGGATGCCGACGTTGTCGCGAATCCGGGTCGGCGCCGCGCCGGTACCGCCGCGGAATCCGTCGATCGCGATGATATCCGCGCCGCTGCGGGCAATTCCGCTTGCGATCGCCGCAATATTATGAACCGCCGCGACCTTTACAATCACCGGCTTTTGGTATTCTGTCGCTTCTTTTAAAGAATAGACGAGCTGACGAAGGTCTTCAATCGAATAGATATCGTGGTGCGGCGCGGGAGAAATCGCGTCGCTGCCTTCGGGGATCATACGCGTGCGCGAAACGTCTCCGACGATTTTCGCGCCGGGAAGATGTCCGCCGATTCCGGGTTTCGCGCCCTGACCCATTTTTATCTCGATCGCGGCGCCGGCTTCAAGGTAATCTTCGTGGACGCCGAATCGGCCGCTGGCGACCTGAACGATCGTATTCGGGCCGTACTGATAAAAATCTTCGTGCAGGCCGCCTTCGCCGGTATTATAGAGAATCCCCAGCTCGGTTGCGGCACGCGCGAGGGAAGCATGGGCATTGTAACTGATCGAGCCGTAGCTCATTGCCGAGAACATGACCGGCATGGAAAGCGAGATCTGTGGCGGCAGCTCGCGAAGAATATTTCCCTGCGCGTCGCGGCGGATTCGATCCGGCTTTTTTCCGAGCGTGACGTGGGTTTCCATCGGTTCGCGCAGCGGATCGATCGACGGGTTCGTCACCTGGGAGGCGTTGATCAGGATCTTATCCCAATAGACCGGCAGCGGTTTCGGATTTCCCATGGAAGAGAGGAGCACGCCGCCGCTTGAGGCCTGTTTATAGATTTCACGGATCGTATCGTTCTGCCAGTTGGCATTTTCCCGCAATGTGCAGTTGCTTTTTACGATTTTGAGCGCCCGGGTAGGGCAGAGGGAGACGCAGCGCTGGCAGTTGACGCATTTCGTCTCGTCGCTCATCATGATTCCGCGCTCGGGACCGTAAAAATGGACCTCGTTCGAGCATTGCCGTTCGCAGACGCGGCAGGCAATGCACCGGGTTTCATTCCGGACCACTTCAAACTCGGGGTAGATGAAATCGATTCCCATTTCAGCAGACACCTTCTTTCACACGGACGATGACAGGCTCTCCGCCTGCCGGAGCCCATATTTTTTCCACGTCCGGCTCCATCGTCCGGATCGCCGCCTCTTCGCTCGCAATGTATACTCGTTCATCTTTTTCACCGACCACCATGGAACGCAGCTTCAGCCGGTCATTCAGTGCCATAATGCCTCCGGTGAACCCTAAAACGATGGAAAACGGACCGGTCACCAGAAGGCTCGGGAAGACCGTTCGCAGATACGCCTGCTTCTGCCGTTCCTCGCGATCCCATTCGCGCTCGATCGTACTCCAGAACGGCGCCGCGACAACATTTGCGGCCTCCGTCATCGACAAGCCCTGGATCCGGATCAGATAATCCATGATATAGGTAATGACTTCCGTATCGGTCAGGAGTGTGCATTTGTATCCGAACATCTCAATAAACCGCCGGATGGCATCATAAGAGGAGATTTCTCCATTATGGACGACGGAAAAATCCAGCAGCGTAAATGGATGAGCGCCTCCCCACCAGCCCGGGGTATTGGT
>CACZON010000133.1 GCA_902782805.1 Oscillospiraceae bacterium | reverse complement strand
TACGGGTTGCTGCCGCGAAGTCGTGGAGACACGATCAGAAGGTCAGCAGGTTTTGTCGAAACCAAGGCAAAATCTAACGCAATTTCACGCCCTGCGAAACTGAAGCTTGAACGGTAATAAGGCAGGGGCAGCGATCGTTCCGAAAAGATCGCTACGTTCCGTTTTTTTCGTCCTGTTGCCGTTTGGCAGCAGGACTTTTTTCTTTCATTAAACGATTTCGGAAAGGATGTGAGAATCAGGTGGATTCGAGCGACTACAACATACGCGAAGTACCCGACCGAACAGACGCCGGGAAAAAACCTGGTTCTTTCTCTTTCGGCTTCTGAACTGCCCGTACTCCGCTCTTAAGTTTTTAAGAATGGAGGGAAACAATGGACCGGATTTCCGAAAATATTATTTCAAAACTGCTACAAAACAAAAAATATCCGCTGCTCAAGAACATTCTCGTTGAGCTCAATCCGTTTGATATTGCGGAAATACTCGACGGAGTCCCCCTCGAACAGATTTCTACGATTTTCCGCCTGCTCCCGAAGGAGCTCGCGGCCGAAGTTTTCGTTGAGATGGATTCCGATCAGCAGGAAACCCTGATCAAAGCCTGCAGCGATAAGGAGCTCCAGGCGATGATGGACGAGCTGTACGTCGACGATACGGTCGACATCATCGAAGAGATGCCCGCAACGGTCGTCAAGCGCATTCTGCGCAATATCAGCCCCGATATGCGCAAGAGCATCAATCTGATCCTGCATTATCCGGACGACAGCGCAGGCAGCATTATGACGACAGAATACGCCGACCTCAAAAAGAACATGACGGTATCCGAGGCGTTTCGCAGGATCCGCCAGACCGGGGTCGACAAAGAGACGATCTACACCTGCTACGTTACCGACGAAAGCCGCCATCTGCTCGGCTCCGTCTCGATCGAAAAGCTGCTCTACGCGAAGGGCAGCGAAACCGTCGGCGATATCATGACGACCGATATCATCACCGTCCATACGCTCGACGACAAGGAAGACGTCGCCAAAGTTTTCGACAAATACAACCTTCTCGCGATCCCGGTCGCCGATCAGGAAAACCGGCTCGTCGGAATCGTTACCGTTGACGACGCGATCGACGTTATTCAGGAAGAAGCCGAGGAAGACTTCATCAAGATGGCTGCGATGCAGCAGAATGATGAGGAATACCTCAAAACGAAAAGCATCATCCACGCGAAGAACCGCATCATCTGGCTGCTCGTGCTGATGCTCTCCGCGGCGATCACCGGAAAAATCATCTCCGGCTACGAAAACGCCTTCTCCGCGATCCCGCTTCTGGCGGCGTTTATTCCGATGCTGATGGGTACCGGCGGCAACTGCGGCGCCCAGAGCTCCACGATGATCATCCGCGGACTTGCGACCGACGAGATCCGCCTCTCCCATTTCCTGAAGGTGCTCTTTAAGGAAATGCGGCTTTCGTTTCTGATCAGCCTCATTCTGGTTGCCGTCAATACCGTCCGCGTGCTCCTGCAGTACGGCAGCGATCCCGAGCAGATCAAGCTCGCGATCGTGATGGGGCTTTCGCTCATTTGTACGGTTTTCGTTGCCAACGCGCTCGGCGTGATCCTGCCGATGGCCGCAAAAAAGATCCGGCTCGACCCCGCGATGATGGCAGCCCCGCTGCTGACGACGGTTCTCGACGCCTGTTCGATCCTGATTTTCTTCGGCATCGCCTCGGCGATGTTCCATCTGTAAAGGAGGGATCGCAATGACAACGGATCTTTCGATTTTCAACGGGACCGGTCTTGAAGGTCTCGTTTCCCCGGTTACCTTCTCGCTCTCCGCGGATACGACCGCGCAGAAAGCGCTGGATACGATCCGCAGCAATCATACCGTTCGCTACGTTCTCTATATCACCGACGAGAACGGACGCCTGACCGGAACGGTCAAGCTCAGCGATCTGCTGATCGCCGAGCCGGAACAGACGCTCGGCGAAATCCGGGAGGATCACCAGCTCATCACCGCCAATCTCAACGAGGACCGCGAGGAGATCGCCGAAAAATTCAAGGATTACGACCTGCTCTCCCTGCCGGTCACGGATGAAAACGGCGTACTGATCGGCGTGATCGAATACGACGACGCGATTGACATTCTCCGCGAAGAGACGACGGAAGACTTCGAAAAAATGGCCGCGATCTCGGCGCAGGATAAGCCTTACCTGATCACTTCGGACTTCAAAATGGCAAAGAGCCGCATTGTCTGGCTGCTCGTGCTGATGCTTTCCTCGATCCTGACCGGCGATATCATCACGCGCTACGAAAACGCGTTCGTAACGATGCCGATCCTGATTTCGTTCATCCCGATGCTGATGGACACCGGCGGCAACTGCGGCTCGCAGAGCTCCACCATCGTCATCCGCGGCATCACGACGAAGGAGCTGCGGTTCCGCGATTTCTTCGCCGTCGTCTTCAAGGAATTCAAAATCAGCATCTTGGTCAGCGCCGTGCTCGCCGTTGTCAACGGCATCCGGATCCTGATCCAGTATCATGATCCGCTTCTGGCACTGACGATCGTCCTTTCGCTGGTCATCACGGTCGTGTTCGCAAAGCTGCTCGGTGCCGCACTGCCGATGCTCGCCGACAAAATCGGGATCGACCCGGCAACGATGGCGTCGCCGCTGATTACGACGATCGTCGATACCTGCTCGGTGCTGATCTATTTCCGTTTTGCCTGCATCATTTTCAATTTATAAGGAACTCCTCGGAGAGAAACGCCGGAAGCGTGCTTCCGGCGTTTTTTCGTATCTTTCTCAGCGGCGGCTCATAAAAATAGAGAAGAATCCTTCCGGGAGGTCTTTATGAACCGATCGCTTTCTCCCCTCTCTTTCGCGTTTCTATTCGCAGGCAGCTTTCTCGGCGCCGGCTTTCTCTCCGGCAGGGAGCTCTGGCAGTTTTTCGGCGTCTTCGGCAAGCCCGGGATCGCCGGGTTTGCCGTCTCGCTGGTGCTGTTCTTTTCCTTTTCCGCCGCGCTCCTGCTGCGTGCGGAAAACAGCGGAGAAGAAGATCCGGCCGCGCTTTTTTCCGGGGAAGACGGCGGACTGCGCCGAAATCTGTTCCGGATCCTGGAAGCGCTCTTCCTGCTCGGGATCTTTTTCGTGATGACCGCCGGCGCCGCGGCGCTGCTGGATTCCGCCTTCCGGCTGCCGAAAACGCTCGGCGCGGGCGTTTTCGCGCTTCTCTGCGCGCTGTGCGCACGCAAAGGCGTCGAAGCGGTCGCAAAAGCGCTCTCCTTTTCAGTCCCGCTTCTGCTGCTTGCGGCGTTTCTGGTTTTCGTCCGCTTTCTGCGCGCAGGCGATCTTTTTTCGCTGGATTTTTCCGCCGCGGCGGAGCCGACCGGCCCTCTCGCCAATCCGTTCCTCTCCGCGCTTCTCTACGCTTCCTTCAATTATTTCGGCGCGGCGGCGATCCTCCTCCCCTTTGCGAAACTGCACCGGCGCCGCAGATCGCTCCTCCTGGGCGCGGCGTCCGGTTCGCTGATGCTTCTGCTCTGCGGCTTATTCGTTCTGCTGCCGCTTTTTGCCAGTGCGCCCGCAAGACGGCACGCGCTGCCGATGCTCGCGCTGTGCGAGTCGCTCCACCCGCTGCTGGGAAGCGTATTCGCGATGCTGCTCCTTTTAGGGATGTTCGGCGCGGCGCTCACGCGCGTCTTTGCGCTGTTGAAACTCTGCGAACGGATCCCCCGCAGGCCGAAGCCGGCGGCGCTGCTTTTTCCGCTCACGATCGCCGCCGCTGCGGCCGGATCCTTCGGATTCGAGCGCCTCGTTGTACTGCTCTATCCGCTCTTCGGCGTCCTCGGATTTTTCGCGTTTTTATGCTTTCTCATATTCGGGGCAAAAAGCGGCGAACCGCGCCCTTCGCGCCGCGTTCTTTCCCGGAAAAACACCGCTCAGCCGTAAAAAAAGCTCCTTCCGGCGGAAGGAGCTTTTCTTGTACGTTCGGATTATTTGAGCGTTTCGACTGCCGCCGCTTCGATCGGCAGGCAGGCCTTGTAGCGGACGATGAACTCGTCGAAGCCCTTGACGTCGACGGGATCGGGATCCATCTTGGAGCCCTTGTTGCCGGCGAAAATCTTCTCGGAGAGGAAATCGTCGAGCGTCTCGCCCTCTTCCTTGTTGACAAGATAGGAAGCGAGCAGCGCCATGCCCCAGGGGCCGCCTTCGCCCGCGGTTTCCATTACGGATACCGGCGCGTCGATTGCTGCGGCCATCATCTTCTGGCCGACGTCCTTCGTCTTGAAGAGGCCGCCGTGGCCGAACATCTCGTCGATCGCTACGTTTTCTTCCTTGAGGAGGATATCCATGCCGACCTTCAGCGCGCCGAGCGCGGAGAAAAGAACGGAACGCGCGAGGTTCGCGAGCGAGAAGTTGCTCTCCGGCGTACGCGCCATCAGCGGTCTGCCCTCGGTAAATCCGGTGATCGGTTCGCCGGAATAATAGCCGTAGGTCATGACGCCGCCGCAATCCGGCTCAGCTTCGAGCGCTTTGAAATAGAAGGCATCGTAGGCCTGCGGACGCGATACGACCGCGCCGACGGATTCCGCGTATTCCTTGAGCATCATGACCCAAGCGTTGAGGTCGGAGGTGCAGTTGTTGCAGTGGACCAT
>CACZON010000132.1 GCA_902782805.1 Oscillospiraceae bacterium | reverse complement strand
GCGGCGTTTCGGTAGAATTTTTTCTGCTTCAAGCTATCCCTCCCGAGGATTTTTCAATTTAAGCTATCCTTTTTCGGAGTTTTGATGTATAATGATAAACTGAAGGAATCCGGGCAAAGGAGCGATGAAACGATGGAAATCGGCAGCGAATGGACGGAGATCCGCCTGCGCGTCTCCAAAAACGACGCCGAACGGGCGGAGAGCATCTGCCAGATGGCAACCAATTCCGGCCTCTATATCGAGGATTATTCCACCCTGCTCGAGGACGCGATGGAGATCGCGCACATCGATCTGATCGACGAGGAGCTGCTCAAAAAAGACCGGGAAAGCGTTCTGATACATCTCTATCTCTCCGCGGAATATCCGCCCGCCGAAACGGTTTCGTTCCTGCGCGAACGGCTCGAAGCGGAAAAGATCGGCTATACGCTCGATCTTGCCGATTGCTTCGCCGAAGACTGGATCAACAACTGGAAGCAGTATTACAAGCCGATCCCGGTCGGCGAAAAACTTCTGATCCACCCGGTCTGGGAAGAAAACTTCGATCCGATGGGCCGGGTCGTCCTTGAGCTCGAGCCCGGCCTCGCCTTCGGGACCGGCAGCCACGAAACGACGCGGCTGTGCCTCGAGCTGCTCGAAAAATACGTTCGCCCGGGCGATAAAATGCTCGACGTCGGCTGCGGCAGCGGGATCCTCTCGATCGCCGCGCTCCTGCTCGGCGCCGGCGAGGCCGTTGGGGTCGATATCGACGCCCTCGCGGTCAAAACGGCCATCGAAAACGCAAAGATGAACCGCGTTGAGGATCGTTTCTGCGCGCTCTGCGGCGACCTGACGGAAACGGTGAAGGGAAAATTCCGAATCGTCGCGGCGAACATCGTTGCCGACGTGCTCCTTCGGCTGACGAAGGAGATCCTCGCCTTCCTCGAGAAAGACGCGGTCTATCTTGTAAGCGGAATTATCTCCGAGCGCCGCGACGAGATCCTCTTATCGCTTGCGCCGTCGTTCGAAATCCTCGAGATCCGCGAGGAACGCGGCTGGTGCGCGATCGCCGCGCAGCGCAGGCGCCCCTGATGATTCTTATGCCGTCCCGGCTTATTCTATGATTTCATTTTTGAGGTAACGCTCATGATCAACGCTGTGAAAACCTTTTTCAAAACGCGGCCCCACTGCTGGGCGGTCGTCGTATTTCCCGTTTATCTTGCGGGATTCATCCTGATCGAGCACGTAAAATTCGAGCAGTACTACGTCTGCTATCTGCCCGTCGACGACCTGATCCCTTTCTGCGAGTGGTTTATCATCCCGTACGTCCTCTGGTACCCGTATCTCGCGGCGCTGGGATTTTTCCTCCTTTTCCAGAAGGACGGCGAGGAATTCTACCGCTATATGTTCTTCGTGTTCGGTTCGCTGATCCTCTGCCTGATCTTCTACTTGATCTTCCCCAACGGCCAGGATCTGCGCCCGGAGGTCCTCCCGCGCGACAATCTCGCCGCGCGCGCGGTTGCGTGGATTTACGCGGCCGATACGAATACGAACGTCCTGCCGAGCATGCACGTCCTCGCCTCGATGGAGATCCACGCGATGGTCCTCAAAAGCCGCTATGCGTTCCTCCACAAAAAAGGGATCCGCGCCCTTTCGCTGATCCTCGCGGTGCTGATCTCGGTTTCGATCTTTTTCGTCAAGCAGCATTCCGTCCTCGACGGGATCGCCGCGATCCTCTTCTTTATCCCGCTCTATCTCTTCTTCTACCGCTTCGACCCGGTCGGCAGAGTTCTCCGCCGCCGCGAAAAAACGCGGGATCTTTAAGCAGATTCGGCAGAAAACAAAAAACGCCGTTCCGAACCGGTTCGAAGCGGCGCCGTGAAAAACGAAACTCAAGAATCAAGAAGATTTGCAGAGACGTTTGAACTGCAGACTTTGAAATAAAAAGAAGACGATCCACCGGACTGACCGCAAAAAAAGAAAGGAAGATGACCATGCTGAGAACTGCAAAAACGGAAAACGGATGGGTGGAAGGCCTGCCGGCAGCCGATCCGCGCGTAACGGCGTTTAAGGGGATCCCCTTTGCCGCGCCGCCGGTCGGGGAAAACCGCTGGCGTGCGCCGCAGCCGTGTGAAAACTGGGAGGGCGTTCGAAAATGCTACGCCTTCGCGCCGATCTCGATGCAGGAGATCCCCGGAGGCGATCCGGATAACATCTATACCCGCGAATGGCATGTCGATTCGGAGATCCCGATGAGCGAAGACTGCCTGTATCTCAACGTCTGGACTCCGGCAAAATCGACGGAGGAAAAGCTGCCGGTTCTCGTCTGGATCTTCGGCGGCGCGTTCCAGTGCGGCTATACGGCGGAAATGGAATTCGACGGCGAACGCATCGCGCGGCGCGGCGTGATCTGTGTAACGGTCAATTACCGCGTCAACGTCTTCGGCTTCCTTTCGCATCCGCTGCTGCAGCAGGAGCAGCCGGACGCCTGCTGGGGCAACTACGGGATTGAGGATCAGCGCGCCGGGATCGCCTGGGTCAAGCGCAATATCGCGAATTTCGGCGGTGATCCGGAGAACATCACGATCGGCGGTCAGTCCGCGGGCGCGGGCTCCGTTTCCGCGCAGCTTGTTTCTCCGCTGACGAAGGGAATGTTCCAGAAAGCGATCACCCAGAGCGGCGGCGGCCTGCGCAAATACGGCCAGGGCAGCGCGGCGGTTCCGCTTGAGGAAGCGCTCGAAAACGGAAAGCGCTTTTTTGAGAAGCTCGGCGTCTCCACGCTGGAAGAGGCCCGCGCGATCGACGCGGAAACCCTGCGCGATCAGGCGATCGCCTTCGGCGGCATCCGCACCTGGGCGCCCACGGTCGACGGGAAATTCCTTTTGGCGGACCCCTCCGACTGCTTCTATAGGAACGATTATCACGACGTTCCGATCCTGCTCGGGAACTGCGGCAACGAACACGAGCGCGGCGCGCTGAAAAAGCCGGAGAACCTCTCGGACGTAGAAGCCTACGCGAAGGCGAACCTCGGCAAATACGCCGAAGATTTCATCCGCGCTGCGAACGTTTCAACCGATGAGCAAGCCGCGCAGTTCGGCAGCAGCGACGCCGTTTTCATCGGCCGCTGCGTCAACAATCTCCTGTTCCTCGAGCGCCAGAAGGAATTCGGGCGCAAAAACGTCTACTGCTACTATTTCAATCCGTCGTATCCCGGCTGGGACAACCCCGGCGCGTTCCATTCGAGCGAGCTCTGGTTCGTCTTTGAGACGCTCGCGAAATGCTGGCGCCCCTTTACGGGGAAGCACTACGACCTCGCCCGGAACGTCTGCAATTATTGGACGAATTTCATCAAGAACGGCGATCCGAACGGCATCGATGCCGACGGCACGCCGATGGCGCAATGGAAGCCTTATACGAAGGAGGATCCGTTCGTTATCTATCTTTCGGAAGAAGGAATCACGCGCTGCCGCGATCTGATGACAGAAGCGATGAAGCTGCGCATGAAGCACATCGTTGAAGAAGTGATCGAACCGTGACGGCATGGAAGCTATACGCTGCGTTTCTTCTGGCGATGAGTCTTGCGGCGTTTATCCTCTACGGCGCCGACAAGCGCAAAGCGAAAACGAAACGTTGGCGGACGAAGGAAAAAACGCTGCTCCTGTGCGGCGTATTCGGCGGCGCGTTCGGCGCGCTGCTCGGGATGCAGGCGTTTCGCCATAAAACAAAGCATTGGTATTTCTGGGCGGTGAATCTTGCCGCGCTGCTGCTGCAGGCGGCAGGCTTCCTGCTCCTTTACGAATATGAGATCAAAATCTGAAAAAAGAGGGAAAACATGAAAGCAGTCATTACGGTCGTCGGAAAAGACGCGGTCGGAATTTTAGCGAAGGTCTCCGGAAAATGCTCGGAGTACAACGTCAACGTCATCGAAGTCTCCCAGACGGTGCTGCAGGAGATGTTCTGCATGATCATGGTCTGCGATATTTCGAAAATCAGCGTCGAATTCATCCGCTTCTGCGCGGAGATGGAGACGCTCGGGCGCGAGATGGGCATGCAGATCCACACGATGCACGAAGACATCTTCGAATCGATGCATCATATTTAAGGAGCCGCCGAAATGATCAACACGAGTGATATTTTAGAGACGATCGAGATGATCCGCGAGGAGCATCTCGATATCCGGACCGTAACGATGGGAATCTCGCTGCTCGACTGCATCGACCCGGCGATCGACCGCTCCTGTGAAAAAATCTACGAAAAGGTCACGCGCCTTTCAGAGCGGCTCGTACCCGTCTGCGAAGAGATCGAAACGGAGCTCGGCATCCCGATCATCAACAAGCGCATCTCGGTTACGCCCGTCGCGATGCTCGCGGCGGCAACCCCGGGCGGGGACCCCGTCCGCTACGCGAAAACGCTCGAAAAAGCGGCGCTGCAGGTCGGCGTCAATTTCATCGGCGGCTATTCCGCGCTGGTGCAGAAGGGCTTTTCCGCCGGCGACCGCGCGCTGATCGAAAGCATCCCGCAGGCCCTCGCCGAAACGGAGCACCTCTGCGCCTCGGTCAACGTCGGCTCCACCAAAGCCGGAATCAATATGGCCGCCGTGGCGCTCATGGGCCGCATCGTAAAGGAAAGCGCCGAGCGTACGAAGGACAAAAACTGCATCGGACCCGCAAAACTCGTCGTTTTCTGCAACGCACCGGAGGACAACCCCTTTATGGCGGGCGCGTTCCACGGCGTCGGCGAGCCGGATTGCGAGATCAACGTAGGCGTTTCCGGGCCGGGCGTCGTCCGCGCGGCGATCGCCCGCAGCGGCGAAGGGCTCGATCTTGCCCAGATCGCGGAGCTGATCAAAAAGTGCGCCTTTAAGATCACGCGCATGGGGCAGCTCGTTGCCAAGCGCGCTTCCGACCGCCTGAAGGTGCCCTTCGGCATCGTCGATCTTTCGCTTGCCCCGACCCCGGCGGTCGGCGATTCCGTCGCGCATATCCTCGAGGAGATCGGTCTTGCGCAGTGCGGCGCGGCCGGAACGACGGCCTGCCTCGCGATGCTCAACGACGCGGTCAAAAAGGGCGGCGTGATGGCTTCGTCCCACGTAGGCGGTCTGTCCGGCGCGTTCATCCCCGTAACCGAAGACGCCGGAATGATCGACGCGGCGCGTTCCGGCGCGCTGAAAATCGAAAAGCTCGAGGCGATGACCGCCGTCTGCTCGGTCGGCCTCGATATGATCAATATCCCCGGCGATACCCCGGCGGAGGTCATCTCCGCGATCATCGCGGACGAAGCGGCGATCGGTATGGTCAATTCGAAGACCACCGCCGTGCGCGTGATCCCCGCGATCGGCAAAAAGGTCGGCGAGGAGCTCTCCTTCGGCGGACTTCTGGGCGGCGGCCCGGTGATGAGCGTATCGACCGTCTCTCCGCTCAAATTCATTTCCCGCGGCGGGCGGATCCCCGCCCCGATGCAGAGCCTCAAAAACTAATCCCCTGAAGGGGTTTTTCACGGAGGGTTCTCCGCAGATAGGAGCAGG
>CACZON010000131.1 GCA_902782805.1 Oscillospiraceae bacterium | reverse complement strand
GAGAGGTATTCTAATGGTAAGGAGCCACATTGGAAATGTGGTGTGCCGTTTTGGCATTGTGCGTTCGAGTCGCATCCTCTCCGCCAGTTAAAGAAACCTCTTTTGTCTGCAAAGACAAGAGAGGCTTCTTTGTTTTCTGACAAGGCGGCAGGGACATTTATCATCATTCCCGCAAATAAAGACTTTAAGGAGGCCGTCATGCTGCTGAAAATCATGAAGTATTGTGATCTGGATGAAAGAAAGCTGATGGACGTATATTCCGAAAGCAATTATGAGAACACAGATTTCTTTTTTCCTCAAGAAGCAGATAAAGAGGCAGCCGTCCGGAAAGTGGAAGCGGGGTTTCTGGATTTTCTGAAGAACGATTTTTTCAACAGGACGGATGCATCTTACTGGATCCTTGAAACAGACGGCGTTTGGGTCAGCGCTTTAAGAACGTGCAAAGTTCGGGAAGGCCTTTATTACTTTGAAGCGCTTGAGACGCGTCCGGATCATAGAAGAATGGGATGCGCAGCCGCACTGCTTTCGGGCGTTGCGGATTCATTGAGGAAAGACGGTCCGTTCCGGCTTTGCAGCTGCGTCGGAAAAACGAATACCGCATCTATAAAGACGCACGAAAAAAGCGGATTTCGGATCGTATCGGAAAAAGGGTACGATTACCTGCGCGGGGCAGCGGACGATCATCATTTCGGCCTGGAATACCGTTATTCCGGGGCGTGACCGATTCCGGCTCTGCAAAATCCCCGAAATTCAAATAACCGCCGTCGCCGCAGGTGAAAGCCTGCGGCTTTTGTCAAGAATTTTGCACGCGGACGAAAAAAACTCTTTCCATCTGATAAAAACTGTGGTAAAATTACTCTAATCATTGTTATTTTTCAGAATCGGAGGCTTTTTAGCATGAAACGCACCGAAATCCGCGAGATCTACGCCGATCCCGCCGCATTTTCCGAAAAAGAAATCACCGTTGCCGGCTGGGCGAGAACGATTCGTTCTTCCAAGAATATCGGCTTTATAGATTTGAACGACGGCTCCTGCTTCGGGGGGCTTCAGATCGTTTTCGAGAACGAGAAGATTCAGAATTTCAGCGAGATCGAAAAACAGAACGTCGGCGCGGCGCTCGTAATCGAGGGTTCGGTGCTGCTAACACCCGAAGCGCGCCAGCCTTTTGAGCTGCACGCCGAAAAGATCGAAGTGGAAGGCGCGTCCACGCCGGATTACCCCTTGCAGAAAAAGCGCCATACCGTTGAATTCCTGCGTACGATCGCGCATTTGCGCCCGCGTACGAATCTTTTCTCCGCGGCGTTCCGTGTCCGCAGCGCCGCCGCCTACGCGATCCATAAGTTCTTCCAGGAGCGCGGATTCGTTTACGCGCACACCCCGCTGATCACGGCTTCCGACGCCGAGGGCGCGGGCGCGATGTTCCGCGTGACGACGCTTGATCCGAAAGCCCCGCCGCTTACCGAACAGGGCGAAGTCGATTTTTCGCAGGATTTCTTCTGCAAGCCGACGTTTCTGACTGTTTCCGGCCAGCTTGAGGGCGAATGTATGGCGATGGCGTTCGGGAAGATCTACACCTTCGGCCCGACCTTCCGTGCCGAACGTTCCTATACGCAGCGCCACGCGGCGGAATTCTGGATGATCGAGCCGGAGATCGCCTTTGCCGATCTTGCGGACGATATGGATCTCGCGCGCGATATGGTCAAATTCATCATCCGCTACGTGCTCGAAACCTGCCCGCAGGATATCGAATTCTGCAACCGGTTCGTCGACCCGGGCCTTAAAGAGAAGCTCACGCACGTGATGGAATCCGATTTTGCAACGGTTACCTATACCGAAGCGATCGAACTGCTTGAAAAGAACAACGCAAACTTCGAATATAAGGTTGAATGGGGCTGCGATCTTCAGACGGAGCACGAGCGGTATCTGACCGAAACGGTCTTCGGCCGGCCGGTCTTCGTTACGAACTATCCGAAAGAGATCAAAGCGTTCTATATGCGTCTCAACGACGACGGCAAAACCGTTGCCGCGGTCGATCTGCTCGTACCGGGAATCGGCGAGCTGATCGGCGGCAGCCAGAGAGAGGAGCGCGAAGACGTTCTCCTTGCCCGTCTTGCCGAGCTCGGCCTTAACGAAAAGGATTATTCCTGGTATATGGATCTTCGCCGCTTCGGCGGAACGAAGCATGCGGGCTTCGGCCTCGGCTTCGAGCGCATGATCATGTATTTGACGGGCATCCCGAACATCCGCGACGTGCTTCCGTTCCCGAGAACGACCGGCAGCGCAGATTTCTGATCCTTTTAACACAAATCGATAAGGAGGGTTCCGATGGATTTTTTATCGATGACGCAGGACGAACTGAAAAAAGTTCAGGCGATCTATTACCAGCGTTATAAAGCCTACCGTACGAGCGATTACCATTTTCTTCTGACGCGCGGAAAACCCTGCCGCGAACAGCTCGATCTTTCGCTCGATATCATGGACGTTCTCAATTCCGATTCCGATTTTATCGACGGCTCCGGCGAGGACTGCCGCAACTACGGCATCCAGGACGGCCTGACCGATATGCGCAAGATTTTCGGCGAACTCCTCGAGGTTCCCTACGATTCCGTGATTATCGGCAACAACTCGAGCCTGAGCATTATGTTCGACGTGATCTCCTGCGCGATGACCCACGGATTTTCTGGAATGAAGCCGTGGGGAAGGCAGGACAGCATCAAATTCCTCTGTCCCGCGCCCGGCTACGACCGCCATTTTGCGATCACGGAGTATTTCGATATCGAGATGATCCCCGTTCCGATGCTCGAAACCGGCCCGGATATGGATATCGTTGAGCGCTACGTCAACAACGACAAAGCCGTAAAGGGCATCTGGTGCGTTCCGAAGTATTCGAACCCGACCGGCATCACCTACAGCGACGAGACGGTGCGCCGTTTTGCGAACCTGAAACCGGCCGCAAAGGATTTCCGCATCTTCTGGGACAACGCCTACTGCGTCCACGATCTGACGGATGAAACCGTTCCGCTTCTGAATCTTTATGAAGAATGCAGGAACGCGGGAACGCTCTCGCTGCCGTTCATGTTTGCTTCAACCTCCAAGATCACTTACGCGGGTTCCGGCGTTTCCGCGCTCGCAACCTGGGAATCGAACGCCGCGGATATCCGCAAGCATTTTGCAACGCGTACGATCGGCCCGGATAAGCTCAATCAGCTGCGCCACATCCGTTTCCTGAAAAACCGCGAAGGCGTCCTCAAACTGATGAAGAAGCACCGCGAGATCATCGCGCCGAAATTCCAGACGGCGATCTCCCGCCTCAACGCCGAGCTTTCCGGTACGGGCGTCGCTTCCTGGAACAATCCGAAGGGCGGCTATTTTATCAGCGTCGACGTCCTGCCCGGATGCGCGCGCCGCGTCGTGGAGCTTTGCCGGAAATCCGGCGTCACGCTCAATCCCGCCGGTTCCACGTATCCTTATTATGAGGACCCGAACGACAGCAACATCCGAATCGCGCCGACGTATCCGTCGATCGATGAAATCGATAAATCGATGGAGATCTTCTCGGTCTGCACCTGCCTTGCTGCGATCGAAAAACTCCTCCGGTAAGGAATTTCGCGAGGCGTTGACATTTGATTAAAATGATTCTATAATAAAATTTGCGTCTTGCGGCGCAAAGATAGATCATCCCGGCGCTTCTGAGCCGGGAACAAATAAAGAAATTGCCTTGAAACCGAGGCAGATTAAGGAGGATGGACCCATGAGAAGGGTAAAAAAGCCGGTATTCTTTATCGTCGCCGTCATCATTCTGGCGCTGGCGATTACGGCTACCCTTGGCGTCAAAGGACAAAACGGCGATAACGACGTCACCTACATCAAAGGTGTCGAAGATATTCGCTGGGGCATCGATATTCAGGGCGGTGTAGAGGCAACCTTTACCCCTGCAACCGACCAGGAAGTTACGAACGCCCAGATCGACGCCGCGGAAGCGATCGTTGAATCGCGTCTGATCGGCAACAATATCACCGACTACGAGCTCTATACGGATTACGGTGCAAAACGAATCATCGTCCGTTTCCCGTGGCAGAGCGGTGAAAGTGATTACAACCCCGAAGAGGCGATCGAAGAGATCTCCGCCACCGCGCTGCTGACCTTCCGCGAAGGAAACGAGCACGAGAGCGAATCGGTCGACGCCAACGGTGCAGTGATTTACAGAACGCCGGCCGGTGTCACCGCAGAGACGATCATTCTTCAGGGCGACGATATCGAATCCGCCGAGCCGAAGCTGACCCAGGATGACGACGGCAACCTCGAATACGTCATCGCG
>CACZON010000130.1 GCA_902782805.1 Oscillospiraceae bacterium | reverse complement strand
ACGCCCCGCTGCGCATCAGCCGCAGCGAAGTACGGCGTCGGAAAACAGCCTCGGGGCTTTCGAGGTGGACGCTCGCGACCGTTGCCGCGCCGGAAAGCAGCGCCTTTGAGACCGACTGCGCCTCCCCGGCGGAACCGATCTCGTCGCAAAGGATAAATTCCGGCGACAGATTCCGTACCGCGCAGAGGATTCCCTCGGCCTTCGGGTAGCCGGTCAGAACGTCGCAATCCGCGGCGAACGCAAACCCGGGAACGCCCTCGCGCATCGCCGCAAGCTCGCCGCGTTCGTCGATCAGCACGACCTTTTTGCCGTTTTGCGAGAGCAGCCGCGCAAAATCGCGCAGGAGCGTCGTCTTGCCGCTTCCGGGCGGCCCGGCGATCAGGATCCCGCCCGGCGCCGCCTCGAAAAACGGATCGGCGATCCCGGTGATTTCGTGGGCAAGGCGGAGATTGATCGAGGAGATCGCGCGGACCGAGGCGAGCTTCCCCTCCCGGAAGACCGCCGTCCCGCAGATCCCGGCCCGGTCGCCGCCCTCGGCGATGAGATAGCCCCGGCGCAGCTCCTCCTCGTGGGCGTAGAGCGCGTGACCGGAAAGGATCCCCAGCGCAGCCTGAAGCGCTTCGGGCGTAACGGAGCCTCCAGGAAGAACGATGCTCCCATACGCGCCGTAAAGCCGCAGCGGCGCGAAGGCGCGCGCGCGGATCTCCCAGGTTTCGCGCAGAATCCGTGCCGGAACCTCCCTCAATTGAGGGAAGAGCCTGCGGTACCGCTCCGACCGCTCCCGATCCATTCTACCGCCGCCTTTCAGAGTTTCTGATTCATCTATATGGACAAGGTTCTTTCTTTATGACCGATCCCGCGGCCTGCGAAAAAGAATCCGGCTTCCCTTTTGCCGGAAACGCCGGATTTCCTGAAAACCTCCTTACGCAGAACTTTGCGCGGCATAAAAAAAGAAGCTTTCCGATCTAAATCGGAAAGCTTCCTTTGAACGTTTGCGGTTGAAAAGTTTTTTCTTCGATTTCACCGCGCTGCAAGTCAAGGCAGCACAGACGAAACGATAAAATTATCTGCGGTCGCGGCGGCGGCTGCGGTCGCGGTTGTCGCGTCCGCCCTCGCGGCGGCTCGTGCCGGACGTTTCGGAGATGCTGTTCTCCGGAACGATGCCGTCGAGGTCGATCAGCGCATCGCGGCGGGAGAGGTTCAGGCGGCCCTTATCGTCGATCTCGAGGACCTTGACCTTTACGATATCGCCGACGCTGACCACGTCTTCGACCTTCTCGGTACGCTTGGTATCGAGGCGGGAGATATGAACGAGGCCTTCCTTGCCGGGAGCGATTTCGACGAACGCGCCGAAATCCATCAGGCGGGTAACCTTGCCGGTGTAATAGGTGCCGGGTTCGGGATCGTTGCCAATCGTCTCGACGATCGAGAGCGCGCGGCGGCAGTTGTCGATATCGATGCCGGAGATAAATACGCTTCCGTCGTCGTTGATATCGATCTTGACATCGCATTCGGCGCAGATCTTCTGGATGACCTTTCCGCCGGAGCCGATGACTTCGCGGATCTTGTCGACCGGGACGGTCGTCGAGAGCATCTTCGGAGCGTACTTCGAAAGCTCGGGACGCGGCGCCGGGATCGCCTTGAGCATTACTTCGTCGAGGATATAGTTGCGGGCCTTATGGGTCTTTTCAAGCGCTTCCTTCACCATTTCCGGGAGCAGGCCGCTGATCTTGAGATCCATCTGGATCGCGGTGATGCCTTCGTGGGTACCGGCGACCTTAAAGTCCATATCGCCGAAGAAATCCTCGCGGCCCTGGATATCGACCATCGTCATCCAGCGCTCGCCCTCGGTAATCAGACCGCAGGAGATGCCGGCGACGGGGGCTTTGATCGGAACGCCGGCGTCCATCAGAGAGAGCGTGGAGCCGCAGATCGAGCCCTGGGAGGTAGAACCGTTGGAAGAAAGGACCTCGGAGACGAGGCGGATCGTATAGCGGAATTCCTCAAGAGAAGGAATCACCGGCAGGAGCGCACGCTCCGCGAGCGCGCCGTGGCCGATTTCGCGGCGGCCGGGGCTGCGCGCGGGTCTCGTTTCGCCTACGGAATAGGACGGCATATTGTAGTGATGGATATAACGCTTGCGGTCTTCCTCATCGATGCCGTCGAGGATCTGATATTCGCTCGCGGCGCCGAGGGTGGTAACCGTAAGGACCTGGGTCTGGCCGCGGGTGAAGAGTCCGGAACCGTGGGCGCGCGGGAGCAGGCCGACTTCGGAAGCGAGCGGACGGATCTCGTCCATCTTTCTTCCGTCAACGCGCTTCTGCTCGTCGAGGAGCCAGCGGCGGACAACGTATTTCTGGGTTTTGTAGAGACATTCGTCGATCTTCGCTTCGGAATCGGGATAGATTTCGTCGAATTTCGCGTGGGTCGCCTCGTATACGGGCTTTAAGTTCTGGTCGCGTACGTTCTTGTCGTCGGTATCGAGGGCGGCTTTTACGTCTTCGATCGCGAACGCCTTGATCGCTTCGAACATTTCCTCGTCGGGCTCGTTGCTCGGATAGCTGAACTTCGGCTTGCCGATTTCGGCCTGCATCTTCTTGATGAATTCGATGATCGGCTGGTTGGCGCGGTGGCCGGCCATGATGCCTTCGTACATTTCTTCGTCGGTAACGATATCGGCGCCGGCTTCGATCATCGCGATGCGCTCGTCGGTGGAAGCGACGGTAACGGCCATGCGGGAAACCTTGCGCTGCTCGGCGGTCGGGTTGATGACGTATTCGCCGTCAACAAGGCCGACGGAAACACCGGAGATCGGCCCGTTCCACGGGATATCGGAGATCGAGAGCGCGGCGGAAGTGCCGACCATGGCGGCGATTTCCGGCGAGCAGTCGGGATCGACGCTCATCGCCGTGCAGACGATGGTGACGTCGTTGCGCATATCCTTCGGGAAGAGCGGACGGATCGGACGGTCGATCACGCGGGAGGTCAGAACGGCTTTTTCGCTCGGTCTTCCCTCTCGGCGCAGGAACGAGCCGGGGATTTTGCCGACGGAATAGAGCTTTTCCTCGAAATCGACGGACATCGGGAAGAAATCGATTCCTTCGCGCGGCTTCGAAGCGGCGGTAACCGCAACGTGGATCACCGTCTCACCGTAACGGACGAGGCAGGCGGCGTTCGCAAGCTGGGTCATTTTGCCGGTTTCGATCTTGAGCGGGCGGCCGGCAAATTCGGTTTCAAACACTCTGTAGTTTTCGAACATGTTGAAAATTCCTCCTGTATTTTTATCATTTAAAACGGGAGAAACATTTTAGCAATAAAACCGGCCTCCGCCCGCCCCGCGGGGGTCCGTTTTACCGCTAAAATTCGATTTCTCCCGTTTTATTAACGGATGAAAACAAGTAGAGGGCGGATGGATCGCACCCGCCCTATTGCTGCCAAAATTATCTGCGCAGTCCGAGCTTCTCGATGATCGCGCGGTATCTTTCGATATCCGTCTTCATCAGATAGTTGAGAAGGCTTCTTCTTTTACCGACCATTTTCAGAAGTCCGCGGCGGGAATGATGGTCTTTCTTGTGCTCGCGGAGATGCTCGGTAAGATCGGCGATTCTCTTTGTGAGAACGGCGATCTGGACTTCAGGAGAACCGGTGTCTCCTTCGTGCATGGCATACTGTTCGATGATTGCGGTTTTTTCTTCTTTTAACATTTCGTCACACTTTCTTCCGGGTTTTCCGGAGTATATTTGCAGATTCACAGCCCGGGGTAACGTGACTCCCAATTCGGGCATCCGCCGAGAGCCGTGGATGAGCACGCTTTGATATTATATCACTTCACAAGTCGTTTGTAAAGCGTTCGTTTTGAAATTCCGCCGATTTTTTCCGGTCGAGCAGGACCGTTTCCCGCAGCTCGTCGAGATTTTTGAATTTTCGCTCCTCCCGAAGGAACGAAAGCAGCTCGACCCGGACCGTTTTTCCGTAGAGATTTTCCTCAAAACCGAGGATGTTCGTTTCGGCAAGACAGTAATCCGAGCCGACCGTCGGCTTGTAGCCGATATTCGTTACGCCGCGGAACACGCGGTCCCCGAGTCTGACCTGCGAAACGTAGACGCCCAATTTCGGGCGCGTCAGCTCCGGCGGAAAGATCTGGTTGATCGTCGGAAACCCGAGCGCAGTTCCGATATGGCGCCCGTAGATCACAACGAGCGAAAAACCGAAAGGCCGGCCGAGCATCCGGTTGGCAATTTCGATCTCGCCGTTTTCGAGCTTTGCGCGGATCGCGCTGGAGCTCAGATCCTCGCCGTCAAAAGTGATCCGCGGAGAAACGGATAATTCGATCCCGTTTTCGGCGCAGAAGCGCGCAAGCATCGCCGTGTCGCCCGCAGCGCCTTCCCCGAAGCGGAAATTATAGCCGCAGCAGATCTTTTTTGCGCAGAGCGTATCGCGCAGAAGGACCATAAAATCCTCCGCGCTCATCCGGCGCAGGCTTTCGAAGTCGAGCTCGTAGAGTGCCTCGACGCCTGCTTCTTCGAACAGCGCAAGCCGGTCTTCGGCGGTTGTCAGGGATCCTTCCGCAGCGCCGGACAGCAGACTCTGCGGCCGGGCCGAAAACGTTACGACCGCGCGGCGCAGCCCATTTGCGCTAAGATTTTTCAGAACGCCCCGATGGCCGCGGTGAAGGCCGTCGAAAAAACCGAGCGCGATGCTCTGGGGCGTCTGCGTTGTTTCGGCAGAATGATATACGATCAACTGGGATCACCTTGAATCAGTAATATTGAAAAAGTTTCTCGATTGCGAAGCGGCCTTTCTCAACGTCGCACCGCCCGAGCCCGAGGAATTCGCCCCGATCGCTGTAAACGCGGCAGAGCATCCCCTCGTGGGCGGGCTTTTCCAGAGAAATGCCGGACAGCGGCGGAAAGTTTCCGGTCAGGAAGCGGTACGTCTGCTTTTTCGTAAGGCGCGCTTCCGGATAGCCGAGCAGCAGCCGTTCCACCGGGAACAGACGCGCCTCGAGCTCTCCGCTTGAAGCCAGGGCACGCGCCTGATCGAGCGTGATTGCCATGGAAAGATCGCAGAAGGAGGTCTCCTCGCGCCGCAGCGAAGTCATCACCGCGCCCACACCGAGCGCAGCGCCGAGATCGGCGCATAACGTCCGGATATAAGTCCCCTTGGAACATTCGATCAAAAGCTCGCCTTGCCCGGTTTCTTCCTCGAACGCGATCAGGCGGAGCGAATAAACCGTTACCTTGCGCGGCTTGCGCTCCACGACGATCCCTTTTCGCGCAAGATCGTAGAGCCGGCGTCCGTCCGCAAAAACTGCCGAATACATCGGCGGGATTTGCTCGATCTCGCCGCAGAACGCCCCAAGTGCAGCTTCAACCGCTTCGCGCCTGAGAACGCACGGCTCGTTTTTCAGAACCGTGCCGGTACTGTCCTGCGTATCCGTTTCCATCCCGAGCCGAAATCCGGCGCGGTAACGCTTTCCGGAATTTTCAAGATACGGGATCGCCTTGGTATCGCGGCCCAGAAGGACGACGAGCACGCCGGTCGCCATCGGATCGAGCGTTCCGGAATGGCCGATATGGCGTTCGGAAAGCAGCTTGCGCAGAACTGCGACGACGTCGAAGGAAGTATACTCCGCCGGTTTGTCGATCACGAGTACGCCGTTCTTCATGAAAGCGCCTCTAAATAGGCTTCGGACGCTTTCATGAGCGCGCGTTTTGCCTCCTGCAGCGGAATCTCGAGCGTACAGCCCGCGGCGCCTGCGTGACCGCCGCCGCCGAAGACCGCGGCAATCTCGTTGGCCTTTACGGGCGCGTTGGTCCGCAGCGAAACTTTATAGCTGCCGTCTTCCTTTTCGCGCAGCGTGATCCCGACCAGAACGCCTTCGATCTGGCGCGGAAGCGCGGAGATCCCGTCGAGATCGTCCTGGGTCGCGCCGAGGCGAAGCACCATCTCGCGGTCGATCGTAATCATCGAAATCCGCCCGTCCGCAGAAAACTCCATGCGCTCGAGCGTCTCTTTTTCGAGATCGAGGCGCGAGCGGGTTTTGATCTCGAACATGCGGTAGTTGATCTCCCCCGCGTCCGCCCCGCATGCGATCATTTCCGCCGCGGCGCGGTGGGTATCCGCCGTGGTGTTGCGGTAGCGGAAGCAGCCGGTATCCGTTGTGATCCCGGTGAAAAGCGCGGTTGCGATTTCGGGCGTGATCTCCGCTTCGAGGACCGCCATCAGCCTGCAGAGAATCTCGCAGGCCGCCGCCGCAGAGGGATCGACGAAGCTCTCCTTCGCGAATTTTCGGTTGGCGGCGTGATGGTCGATGCAAAGGTCGATCCGGCCTTCGTATTCCTGCGCAAGCGCGCCGATCAGCGTGATGTCGGCGATATCGAGCGCGGCGATCAGATCCGGCGCAAACTCTCTGCAGGGGTAAATCTGCCCGAGATCTTCGAACAGGTATTTGAATTTTTCGGGGATTTCGTGCTCACAGCAGAACTTCGCTTCCTTCCCGAGCGCGCGCAGCGCGCGCAGCATCGCCGAAGCGGCGCCGAGGGTATCCCCGTCGGGAAAGGAATGGCTCAGCAGCAGCACGCGCCGGGCGTTTTTGAAACGTTCGGCGGCGGTGGCAAGCGTTATATCCAACTCGTCACTCTCCCTTTTCTTCTTTCTTCAGATCATTGAGAATTCTCTGGATATTCGCGGCGTATTCGATCGAATCGGTCGCCTTGAAGATCAGCTCCGGAACGTGGCGCAGACGCAGGCGCTTTCCGATCTCTCCGCGCATATATCCGCCCGCGGAACGCAGACCGGCAACACCGGATTCAGCCTCTGCAAGTCCTTTGAGCGAGCTGACGTAGACCGTGCAGTAGGAAAGATCGTTCGTGACCTCTACCCGCACGACGCTCAGGAAGTTTCCCGAAACGCGCGGATCTTTCAGCTCGCGCAGGATCGCCATGATCTCGCGGCGGATATCCTCGGTTATTCTGTCGATACGGTAAGACATTTCCATGATCCTTTACAAAGCTCAGTCTTCGCGGTACTCCTCGATAATGTAGGTTTCGAGGATATCGCCCGTTTTGATATCGTTGAATTTTTCGAGGGTGATGCCGCAGTCGTAGCCCTCGGCGACCTCGCGGACGTCGTCTTTGAAGCGGCGCAGCGAAGCGATCTTATCGTCGGCGATGATAATGCCGTCGCGCACGACGCGTACGAGCGAATTGCGGGAGACCTTGCCGCTCGTAACGTGGGAACCGAGCACGGTGCCGACGTTGGAGATCTTGTAGATTTCGCGGCATTCGGCGCGGCCGAGCTGGACCTCGCGCGTCTTTGGAGCAAGCATGCCTTTCATCGCGGACTCGATCTCTTCGATGCATTCGTAGATGACGCGGTACAGGCGCATATCAACGCCGTCGCGTTTCGCGTTTTCTTCGGCGAGTGCGTCCGGACGGACGTTGAAGCCGACGATGATCGCGTTGGAAGCGTCGGCAAGCATCACGTCGTTTTCGTTGACGGCGCCGACGGCTCCGTGAATCACGTTGATCCGGACTTCGTCGTTCGAAAGTTTTTCGAGCGACTGACGCACCGCTTCGACCGAACCCTGAACGTCGGCCTTGACGATGATCTTGAGCTCCTTCATATCGTTCTGCTTCATGCGGTCGAAGAGGTTGTCGAGCGTGACCTTCGACTGCGAATTGAACATCGCTTCCTTCTGCTCGGTGATGCGCTGTTCCACCAGCTCTCGTGCGAGGCGTTCATCGGATACGGCGTTGAAGATATCGCCGCCGGTCGGAACGTCGCTCAAGCCGGTGATCTCCACCGGCACGGAGGGACCTGCGCTCTCGACGCGCTGGCCTTTATCGTTGGTCATCGCGCGGACGCGGCCTACGGTCGTACCGGCTACAACGGTATCGCCGAGATGCAGCGTGCCGTTCTGAACGAGGATCGTCGCGATCGGGCCGCGGCCTTTATCGAGGCGCGCCTCGATGACCGTGCCTTTTGCAGCGCGGTTCGGGTTGGCCTTGAGTTCCTTCATATCCGCAACGAGCGTGACCATTTCGAGCAGGTCGTCGATGCCTTCTTTTTTCAGCGCGGAAACCGGAATGCAGGGAATGTCGCCGCCCCAATCTTCGGGGACAAGCTCGTATTCCGTCAGCTGCTGCTTGACAAGATCCGGATTTGCGCCGGGTTTATCCATTTTATTGATCGCAACGATGATCGAAACATCCGCCGCTTTGGCGTGGTTGATCGCCTCGACCGTCTGCGGCATGATGCCGTCGTCCGCCGCAACGACGAGGATCGCGATATCCGTTACCTGAGCGCCGCGGGCGCGCATGGTCGTAAACGCGGCGTGGCCGGGAGTATCAAGGAAGGTGATATTGCGGTCGCCGAGCGTAACGCGGTAGGCGCCGATGTGCTGCGTGATGCCGCCCGCTTCGCCCGCCGTTACGTTGGAATGGCGGATCGCATCGAGCAGCGAGGTCTTGCCGTGGTCGACGTGGCCCATAACGACGACGACCGGATCGCGCGGGACGAGGCTCTCTTCGGTATCTTCGCTGTCGTCGATGATCTTCTCTTCGATCGTAACGACGACCTCTTTTTCGACCTTCGCGTGGAATTCCATTGCGACGAGCGCCGCGGTATCGAAATCGATCACGTCGTTGACCGTTGCGAAAACGCCGAGCATGACGAGCTTTTTAACGACCTCCGCCGCGGTTGCCTTCAGGCGCAGCGCAAGCTCGTTGACGACGATCTCATCTGGGATCTGAACGGTGATCGGTTTCTCCTTGCGCTCGAGCGCGATGCGGCGCAGACGTTCCGCCTCGGTTTCACGACGCGGCTGCTGGCGTCCGCGGTTTTTCTTGCTGCGCTGATTGAGCTTCTGCTTGCTCTGAAGGTTTTCGTTCGTTCCCTTTTCAAACGCAAGACGGTCGTATTTTTCGTTGTAGCGGTCGATATTGACCTGGACGGAACGCGTATCGACAATCCGGCGCTTTGCGGCGCCGTCGTCCGAAGCGTTCTGCGCGGGCTGCTGACGCTGCGGCTGCGGGCGCTGCGGCTGTCCGGCCGGGCGCTGCTGCGCCGCGGGCTTTTGGCCCTGCGCCGGCTTTTGCTGCGGGCGGCCGTTCGCAGGCGCGTTCTGCGCGGGCTTTTTGCCCTGCTGCGGCGCCTGGGAAGCCGGCTTTTTCTGCTGCGCCGGCTGCGGCTGGCCTTTTGCGGGCGCCGCGGGTTTTTTCTCCTCGGGCGCCGGCGCGGGCTCCGGTTCGGGTTCGGGTTCGGGCATCGGCAGAGGCTCGGGCTCTTCCTCCTTCTTCGCCTGCGCAAAGAAAGCGTCGAAATTTTCCAGCTCCGTTTTTCTCGTAAAGACGTCGAACACGAGGTCGAGTTCCTCCTCGTTGAGCGCCGTCATATGTTTTTTCTGCCCCTCGAAATTTT
>CACZON010000129.1 GCA_902782805.1 Oscillospiraceae bacterium | reverse complement strand
GGCGGTAACGGGCATAAAGCTTCCGGGTGTGCGTCCGCCGTTGGCGGGCTTGCGCGGTTCTTCGTCGGAAAAGAGAACCGTAACGCCGCGGATGCCGCGATCCTTCATTTCCTTTCGCATCACGCGGCAGAGCGGGCAGACGGAGGTTTTTTCCAGCTCGGTGATCCGAAGGCGGGAGGGATCGAATTTATTGCCGGTCCCCATCGAAGAGATCAGCGGGATCCCTTTTTCGCGGCATTCTTCAATCAGGCGGATCTTTCCCGCAACGGTATCGATCGCGTCGATCACGAAATCGCAGCCTTCGAGCGGCGGCCCTTCGGAATCGGGAAGATAGAAGCATTCATACGTTTCGACCTTCGCGTCCGGATTGATTGCGAGGATCCGTTCTTTGGCGGCCTGCGTTTTCAGCGCGCCGACGTTTTGCTGCAGCGCAATGATCTGGCGGTTGAGGTTCGAGTGCGCGATGCGGTCGTTGTCGACCAGGAGAAAGCTGCCGACGCCGCTGCGCACAAGCGCTTCCAGCGCCGCGCCGCCGACGCCGCCGAGACCGAAAACTGCGACTTTGCTTCGCTCAAGGTTTGAAACGGCCTTTTCGCCCGCGATCCGCGTAAGGCGGGAGAGTTCTTCTTTCATATTGCCCTTCTTTTCTCTCAATTCTAAAAGGTTACGCCGTGACGGCGCAAAAAATCGTTCGCTTCTTTCAGGATTTCTTTCAGACGCTCGGAATACAGCGCACGATATGCGTCGCCGTAGTTCATCAGCCGGACTTCGGCGATCTCCGGATCAATCGGCGCCGGCGTCTGATTTTCGTATTGTGCAAGGAAGTAGACGGTCCTTTTGATGCTGTTCGGCCGCCCTTCGCGCAGCAGGGGGTGTTCGTCGACCGCCCGGAATCCCTCGAGGAACCGCACCTGAAGGCTTGTTTCTTCCCGGATTTCCCGGATCGCGGTTTCTTTTTCGGTTTCCCCTCGTTCGATATGGCCTTTCGGAAAGCCCCAGTACCGTTTCGGGGAGGTCACCAGTACGAACGAGAGCCCGTCCTTTTCTTTGCGGAAGAGAACCGCTCCGCAGGATTTTTCGTATTCCTTTGCGCCGCTCGGCAGCCGCTCGCCGCTTTCGAAGCCGCGGATCCAGCCATCCAGAAATTCCAGCTGTTCTTTCGTATGGAACCAGTGTTCGCCGCCCTTCATAACGGTAACGACGGCGCCGGTTTCGGCGGCAAAATCGGTGATTGCTTCAAACGGCTGCAGAAGGTCGTTTTCGCCGTACAGGATCGACGTCGGAACCTTCCAGAAAACCGGATGCGCCCGGACCCAGCGAAGATATTCCATGGAGAGCGTTTCGCCGAAATCCGTTTCGATCGTGCCTTTTTCGAGAAGCTCCCGCTCGGTATAGCCCGAACGGGCGAGGAGATCGAGAATCAGCGCCTCCATCTTGACGACCGGAGAGATAAAAAACGCTCTTTCGATCGTTTTTTCGGAAAGCGCGTTAAGCGCAAACCAGGCGCCGAGGCTGTTCGCGATCAGGACGACGGAATCGTGCGTTTCGGCAAACGAATCGAAAAACCGCGAAAATTCTTCCTTCGCTTCCCAGGGCGTCTGCGCTTTGTAATCGAAGCCGACAACGTCGTAATCCGGAAAAAGCGGCTCATAGCGTTCCGCTTCCCGGGCGCTGCCGCCTTTTCCGTGAAGATAGAGCAATCCTTTTTTCATCGTGAATCCTCTCCGCAGTGATCTGAAAGCGTCTGTGTTTTCTTCGGGTGTTCCGAAGAAACGGTTCTGCCATTCTCAGTATATCACGAAGTTTTTTGCGCTTCAATCGCGAAAATGATTTACATTATCCGAAAATAGCTTTATAATAAAAACAAGAAATCAAAGAATACGGAGGCTTTGTTTTATGGAAAAAAGAGTATTCGGAAAAATGCCGACCGGCGAAGAAGTCGATCTGATCATTCTCGAAAACAAAAACGGCACCCAGGTCCATATGATGCCCTACGGCGCCCGCCTGGTAAAAATCCTGACGAAGGATAAAGACGGCAATCTCGGCGACGTGATCCTCGGTTATAAAACGCTCGACGAATACCTGAAATTCAATTTCCAGGGTACGGTCGTCGGCCGTTTCGGCAACCGTATCAGCAACGGTACGTTCTCGATCGACGGCGTTGAATATCGCCTCGCGGCAGCCGGAACCGGCCGCCATACGCTCCACGGCGGCATGACGGGCTTCTTTGCGCGCCTCTTCGAGACGGCGAAAGTTACCGAGAACTCCGTTGAATACCGCTATCTGTCCGTCGACGGCGAAGAAGGTTTCCCCGGCAACTGCACCGTTACCGTAACCTATACGCTGACCGAAGACGACGCGCTCGAGATCGAATATACCGCGGTCACCGACAAGAAGACCCCGGTCAACCTCACGAACCACGCGTTCTTCAACCTCAACGGCAACATCGATTCCAACGTCCGCGACACGATCCTGATGATCGACGCCGATTCGATCCTTTCAACCGGCGACGACCTGATCCCGGACGGCACCTATCGCCCGGTTGAGGGGACCGCTTTCGATTTCAGAAAACCGAAGCCGATCGGTCAGGATATCCACGATCCGAACGAGCATCTGCTCCAGGTGCACAACGGCTACGATACCTCCTACGTCCTCAACGGCGAAGGCTTCCGCAAAGTGGTAGAAGCCTATGAGCCCAAGTCCGGCAGAGTGATGGAAGTATTCACCGATCAGCCCTGCATGCAGCTCTTTACGAGCAACAACGTCTTCCCGGGCAGCACCTTCAGCGGCGTACCCGCTCAGCCGCAGCAGGGATTCTGCCTTGAAACGCAGCTTTGCCCGGATGCTCCGAACCGTCCCGAATTCAAATCCTGCATCGTATCTCCCGGCGAGGTTTATAAAACGAAGACTGTTTACAAATTCTCTGTAAAATAAAGACCGGATATACGAAAAGCCCGAAGCGATCGCTTCGGGCTTTTTTGCGTGATGGGACGCATCAGAGAATGAGGCATTTTTCCTTCAGAAGCTGCGCCATTTCGTAGGTGAAGCGGCGGATCTCCCAAATATCGAGCTGCTCGGGCGGCAGTTTCCGCCAGGATTCGATCTTTGCCGAAGGCAGATTCCACATCGGGACCATCTCGGCCGCCTCCAGAATATTGACGCAGCGTTCGGCCGCCTCCAGAAGCTCCTGCGCGGAGCCCTGCTTGACAACGAACAGCGCGGATTCGGAGAAATGAAGCGCTTCCTCCGCTTTTTTGACCGCATTGTAGGCATAACCCTCGCGGTTTGGATTCGTCAGGACGCGGTCGGAGGTGCGGTTGCGGAAGAAACCGAGCATCGCCGCGACGATCGAAGGATCGCGGATCGTTCCGTCGGGGTAGAAGATCCCGTGCAGTTCTCCCCAGAAGCCGCCGATCATCAGGCTGAAGAGGTAGAAGCCGACGCCGTGCTTCTGCGAGAGCTCGATTTCGATATCGTAGGGATTCGAGCGGCCGACGCAGCCGGTTTCCGTATTGAGAATCGGCTTCCCGAGGCGAGTGCCGATTTCCTCGGCTTTGAGGATCGTATCTTCAATTTCGCTGCGGGTCGTCAGGTAATCGTGGAAGGAGATGACGTCGACGAGGTCTTCGGTCGATTCTATATGGAAAACGCGCTCGTGGCCGACGGTCAGGCAGCCTTCGGGATCGAGCTCGCGGATGATCGCGCAGAGGCGGCGCAGATACTTCCGCAGCATCGCGTAATGCTCGTCGTATTCCTCCGGTTTGCATTTGCGCATAAAATCATTGCAGAAGGGCTCGTTCATTACGTCCCACATCAGGAGATATTCTTCCCCGCGGAATTCGTCGATAAAGGCTTTTGCGTAGGCATAGGCCTTTTCGTAATCCTCCTCGGTGGGCTCGGAAAATTCGCGGATGCTGTTGCCGTTCCAGAAGATCGGCATCGAGCTGATCCCGAATTTCCAGCAGGTCTCCATGAAATTGCGCTGACGCTGCAGGAAGCTTTGCGGATCCTTTTCGTATTCTCCCTGATTCATCCAGAAGCGAACGGAATTGACGCCGATCTTTTTTGCCCAGCCGAGCTCCCGCTCGAACTGCGCATGATCTTCGCCGCGGAATCCTTAGCATACGCCGCGGATGTTGCTGTAATCGTTGAGAGGCTTCATCAATCAGACCTTCTTTCCGTATGTTTCGTTAATTCCATCGTACCATAAAGAGCGGACGATGTAAAAGGATTTCGGCAAAAAAAGAGCTTTCCCGTTTCGGAAAAGCTCTTTTGCCGTTGGTTTGGATTATTCTTCCGTCTTCTTTTCTGCGGGTTCCTCAACCTTCTCTTTGGAGAGCATCACGTTCGTGAGGATGCCGAGGATCAGCGCGCAGGCAACGGTACGGATCTCAACCTTGCCGAAGGAAACGACCATTCCGCCGACACCGGTGATGAAGATCACGGAGGCAACGAAGAGGTTGCGGTTGAGGTTGAGGTCAACCTTCTGGATCATTTTGAAGCCGCTGACCGCGATGAAGCCGTAGAGCGCGATGCAGACGCCGCCCATAACGCAGCTCGGGATCGTCTCAAGGAAGGCCATGAAGGGGCTGATAAAGGAGAAGATGATGCACATGCAGGCAGCGCCCCAAATCGAAACGCTCGAAGCGTTGCGGGTGATCGCGACGCAGGCGATGGATTCGCCGTAGGTCGTATTCGGGCAGCCGCCGAAGAGCGCGCCGGCCATTGAGCCGATGCCGTCGCCGAGCAGGGTGCGGGTCAGGCCGGGATTCTCGAGCAGGTCGGAACCGATGATGGAGGAAAGATTCTTATGGTCTGCAAGGTGCTCCGCAAAGACAACGAACGCTACCGGAGCGTAGGCCGCGAAGAGGGTCAGCAGATAGGTTCCGGTGATGCCGGAGAAGCCTTCCTTGCCGCCGAGGAGGAAGGTGAATTTCGGGAGTGCGAAAACGCCGCAGTCCTTAAAAGCAGAGTAGTTGATGACGACGAGCGAGGGATTGTTCGTTGCATTGCCGATCAGCGCAAAGATCGAAGCGAGCGCATAGCCGGCAAGGATGCCGATAATGAAGGGGATCATGCGCAGCGTCTTTTTGCTGTAGGTGGAAACGAGCATCGTTACGGCAAGGGTAACAAGGCCGCAGATCAGAGCAACGTAGCTTGAGCCGCCTTCCGAGCTGGATTTCATCAGGTCGCCGACCGCATTGCCGGAGAGAGAAAGTCCGATAATGGCAACCGTCGGTCCGATGATAACGGCGGGCATCAGTTTGTTGATCCAATCAACGCCGGCAAACTTTACGATGATCGAGATGACGACGTAGACGAGGCCAGCGATGAGCGCACCGATGATCAGGCCGATATAGCCGACCGCCATCGAAGCCGCGCCGCCGAATGCGGAGAGCATCGAGCCGATGAATGCGAACGAGGAACCAAGGAATACCGGGCTGCTGCTCTTGGTGAAAAGCAGGTAGACGATCGAGCCTACGCCTGCGCCGAAGAGGGCTGCGGAAGCGGTCAGCTGCGAACCGGCGGCTTCGTTGATTACGGCCGGAACCGCAATGGTCGCCGCCATGATGGCAAGCAACTGCTGAAGCGCGAACAGGATGACCTGACCGAACTTCGGTTTGTCTTTTACTCCGTAGATTAGGTTCATAAATCTTCCTCCGTTTTTTCTTATTGTAAGGGCCGTTTTCCGACCCTTTATTCGGCTTCTAATTCGTAGAGACTGACCCCGACCGTATCGTCGTAGGGCGGAATCTCAACGCAGACCATCTCACTTTGCGAAGTCGGTACGTTTTTTCCGACGAAATCGGCGCGGATCGGCAGTTCGCGGTGGCCTCTGTCTATCAGAATTGCG
>CACZON010000128.1 GCA_902782805.1 Oscillospiraceae bacterium | reverse complement strand
CCGCCGGACACGTGGCATTCGATGCAGTAGCCGTTTTCAACCTTTTTGATTTCCGTCTTGTTTTCGCGCTCGATTTTCGCGGCGCTCAGAAGATTCAGGGCGCAGGCGACCGCGCGCTCACGGATCGTTCCCGGCAGCGTGGCGTTGAGCCGCTTTGAGATCTCCGCGGTCCGCGCGTTGGCGCAGTAAGTTTCCGTTTTATCGCTGGTTTTATCGATGCTGCCCGCCTGCGTCAGGCCGGAGAGGGCGTCGATCACCTCAAAATAATTCGCGAAACCGTTTTCGTACATCACGGAGATGATATCGTCGCGCGACAGCGGCGCGTTCACGCCGCAGAGAAGATAACACAGCAGAATACGGATATCGTTTTTGCTCCGAAGTCCGCCGACTTCCACGCCTTCGTTGAATGCATCAAATTCCATAATTCTCCTCCGATCGGAAAGCTTTTCCCCGTCTCTTTTCATAAACTTCAAAAAAAGCTTTTCATAAAATCCAAAGTATGCTAAAATAAATTGTTGTGTGTATCAGGAATCCGGCAGCAGCCTGCGAAGCGCTTCTTTCAGCGATTCGCGCCGATCTTCGGGAAGAGAACGGAAGAAACAGATCAGCTCCCGTTCTTCCTTCGAAAGCGCCGTGATCCGATCGAACAGCGCGTCCTGCTCCCTTGGTTCTTCCATGGCGCGGTCGCGGTCGAGCAGGCTTTTCTGATCGCCTTCGATCAGTTCCGCAACGCTCAGATTATAGAGCCGCGCAAGCGAGAAGCAGATTTCTGCGCTCGGCACCGTAACGCCGCGCTCGTAGCAGGAATAGGTGGTACGGTCGATCCCCAGTGCGTCGGCGACGTTCTGCTGGGAATAACCGCTCGTTTTGCGCAGAATCCGGAACCGTTCTGCAAAACCGTTCGGAGCCATAAAGGTGCGCCTCCCGTCGTTCTGATCTGATTCTATTATACCGCAGCTTTTGAAAAAAGAAAACCATATAAATCGAAATTATTTCCGTTTTCCGATAAAAAGAGGGATTTTCAGCATGGAAAAAAGAGAAGATCTGAGAAACATTGCGATTATTGCGCACGTTGACCACGGAAAAACGACCCTGGTCGATCAGCTTCTGCGTCAGAGCGGCATTTTTCGCGAAAACGAAGAAGTCAGCGACCGCGTCATGGATTCCGGGGATCTCGAGCGCGAGCGCGGGATCACGATCCTTTCAAAAAACACCGCCGTCCATTACAAAGGGACGAAAATCAACATCGTCGACACGCCCGGCCACGCCGATTTCGGCGGCGAAGTAGAGCGCGTTCTGATGATGGTGGACGCCGTTCTGCTTTTGGTCGACGCCTTCGAGGGCTGTATGCCGCAGACGCGGTTCGTCCTCAAAAAAGCGCTGGCGCTTGGCAAAAAGCCGATCGTCGTCATCAACAAAATCGATCGCCCGATGGCGCGTCCCGACGAAGTGATCGACGAGGTCATCGATCTTCTGATCGAGCTCGGCGCCAACGAGGATCAGCTTGAATTCCCGGTCGTCTACGCCTCCGCACGGGACGGTTACGCTTCGCTTTCCAAGGAGGATCTCGTCGGCAAGGATATGACGGATCTGTTTGAAACGATTCTGCGCGAATGTCCGGCGCCCTGCGGCGAGCTTCACGGCCCGACTCAGGTGCTGTTCTCCAACGTCGACTACGACGATTATATCGGCCGGATCGGAATCGGCCGCGTGGAACGCGGAGAGATCCGCGTCGGGATGACGCTCACGCTCTGCAAGCGCGACGGAACCTTTAAAAACGAGCATATCACAAAGCTCTATCAGTTCGACGGCCTTCGCCGCGTCGAAGTTCAGAGCGCGGGACTCGGCGATATCGTCGCCGTCTCCGGAATCAGCGATCTCAACATCGGAGAGACGGCCTGCGATCCCGAGACGATCGAGCCGCTGCCGTTTATCAAAATCGACGAGCCGACCGTTTCGATGATGTTCCTCGTCAACAACAGCCCCTTTGCCGGCAGAGAGGGAAAATACGTTACCTCGCGCAATCTCCGCGACCGCCTCTTCAAAGAGGTTGAAACGAACGTTGCGATGCGCGTGGAAGAAACGGATACGACCGATACCTTCAAGGTTTCCGGCCGCGGCGAGCTCCATCTTTCCATCCTGATCGAGCAGATGCGCCGCCAGGATTATGAGTTCCAGGTTTCGCGTCCGACCGTAATCTACAAGGAAATCGACGGCGTTCGCTGCGAGCCGATGGAGCTTCTGATGATCGACGTTCCCGAGGACTACGTAGGTGTCGTTATGGAAAAACTCGGCACGCGCAAAGCGGAGCTTACGAACATGGCGCCGAAGGAAGGCGGCTCCTCTCATCTCGAATTCAAGATCCCGGCGCGCGGGCTGATCGGCTATCGCTCCGAGTTTATGACCGATACGAACGGAAACGGAATCATGAACCACGTATTCGATTCCTACGAGCCCTACAAGGGCGATATCCCCGGGCGGACGCAGGGTTCGCTGATCTCCTTTGAAACCGGTACGACGACCGGTTACGGGCTGTTCAACGCGCAGGATCGCGGCCGGATGTTCGTCGGTCCGGGCGTTGAGGTCTACGAGGGAATGATCGTAGGCGTATCGCCGAAATCGGATGATATCACCGTAAACGTCTGTAAGAAAAAGCACGTCACCAACACGCGCGCGGCCGGTTCCGACGAAGCGCTGCGCCTGACGCCGCATACGGTCCTGAGCCTCGAGCAGTGCCTCGAGTTTATCTCGGACGACGAGCTCGTTGAAGTTACGCCGAAGCATATCCGCATGCGCAAAACGATCCTTTCTCACGAGCTGCGCATGAAAGCGGCGAGCAAGAAGAAGGGTTAAGCAAAAAAACGCCCGAAAAAGGGGAGGGAAAACGATGACGGACGAAAGAATCGGAACGATGGATCTTTGCCGCAAAGACGGCGTATCCTTCCTCCGGTTTCACGAATGGAGCGGTCTTACCGGGTTTTCCCACGCCTTTTCGACCCGCGAGGGCGGCGTTTCCGAAGGATACTTTTCCTCGATGAATCTCTCCTATTATCTCGGCGATCGAGAAGAAAACGTCGATGAAAACTACCGGAGATTCTGCGCGGCGGCGGGATTCCGAACGGAAAAGCTCGTTTCCGGCGCGCAGGTTCACGAAACGCGCATCCGCGAGGTAGGACTTACCGACTGCGGTCAGGGCGTGACCGACCGCTCGGTGCGCGAGGAGGCCGACGGCCTTTGCACGAACGTTCCCGGCGTTACGCTCGTGACCTATCACGCAGACTGCGTTCCGCTTTATTTTATTGATCCGGTCCGAAAATGCATCGCGCTCTCCCACGCCGGCTGGCGGGGAACGGTAGCGAATATCGCGGGGATCACCGTGGAAACGCTCCGGTCACGCTACGGATCCAGACCGGAGGATCTGATCGCCGGGATCGGCCCCTGCATCTGTAAAGACTGCTACGAGGTCGACGAAACCGTTGCCGAAAAGGCGCGGCTTCTGCCGATCGGGCTGTCCGGGATCCTCTTTGAAAAAGGAAACGGGAAGTATCTCTTTGATCTTGCCCGATGCAACCGCGATTTGATGATCCGCGCGGGAATGGATGCGGATCGGATCACGCTCGGCGGCGTCTGCACGATGTGCCGCGGCGATCTGCTGTATTCCCACCGCGGCACCGGCGGAAAACGCGGCGTCCACGGCGCGTTCCTGCGCATCGATGAATCATCCCCGAACGGGAATGAAAGAAAGGAAGGAAAAACGCAGTGAAAAAAGCAGCCGCTTTTCTATTGGCAATTCTGACGCTGCTGATCCTTTGTTCCTGCAGCGCGAACACACCCTCCGGTTCTTCCTCCTCCCGCGCAGAACCGCCTGCGCCCGCGAAGAACAGCTTCAAAACGAAGGCGCAGAAGCTTTCCGAGCTTCCGCGCGGCGACGCGCCGGCGGACGGTACGCTCGCGGCGGTTTCGACCGGCGGCGGTAAATGGGGCTACATCCGCAAAGACGGATCCTTCGCGATCGAACCGGATTATCTCGAAGCCGGGGACTTTTCCTGCGGACTTGCGGCGGTTGCGGTCAACGATCCGGAAAAAGGGATCGTCTACGGCTATCTCGAGCCCTCCGGCGAATTCGCGGAGTATCTGCATCCCGATTTTTCGAGCGCATCCGCCTTCTCACAGGAGGGGATCGCCCGCGTCCGCGATCAGGAGAGCGATTATTTCTATATCAATACGTCCGGTACGCTTGCGTTCCCGGAGCGGATCCTCGATTTCGGGAAAAGCTTTTACGAACCGTTCGTCAATACGTTCTCCTTTGCGACCGATTTCAAAAACGGCGCTGCGGTCGTGATAGATCACGACCCGATTCTGAATAAAGATCATACGCTTCTGATTTCGAGTAAAGGAAAAATCCTTTACGAATTTGCAAATAAATACTGCGAAGATCCGCTTTTCTCCGTTGCCGAAGCGATTCCGGACGAAAACGGAAACTGCATCGTCGGCGTCATCAGCGGGGAGAAGACCCTCTTCGGCGTGATTTCTGCGCAGGGCGGCAAGGTTCTGATCGAGCCTGCGTACGAAGAGCTCCTGCCGGCAAGCGAAGGAATCTTCGCCGCGAAAAAGGACGGCTATTGGGGCTATATCGATCAAAACGGCGCGGTCACCCACGATTTCGCCTTTGAGGACGCGCTGCCGTTTTCCGGAAACGCCGCGCCCGCGAAGTATCAGGGAAAATGGGGGATCGTCGGGAAGGACGGCGCCTGGCTGATCGAGCCCTATTTCGACGACGTCTCCCGCGGCGGCTTCTGCGAGGGTTTCCTCGCGTTTCAAAAGGACGAAAGATGGGGCTTCCTGCGCGAGGACGCAACGGTTCTGCTCGGCCAGACGTTCGCCTCGGTCACGGATTTTTCGCAGGGCGCCGCCTTCTTTACGGCGGAAAACAGCCGTTGGGGCATCGTCAATTCCGAGGGCGAAGTAATCGTCGAGCCTTCGTTCGCCGCGGTCAGCCGTTTCTGCCCGGAAAACGGGTAAAAAATCCGATTTTCGCGGGAAGATTTATGTTGACAAAGCGGGGAGAATATACTATAATATTTGACAGCGCTTATTTGAGAGCTCATCGTGCATTTGCAAAAGGTGTTTGAAATGCTGCTGGATTTAAAAGGCTTTTTTACGAATGATGCGGAAAAGAAAGAGAAGCGTTTTTCGTTTTCTTTTTCGATGGCCGACGTTGAAATCGACGGAAACGTTCCGTTCGTTTCACCGATCGAAGCGTCCGGTTCCGCGCTGAGTGAAAACGGAGCCGTCCGGATCAAAGCGACCGTTTCCTACGATTTCAAAGCGCAGTGCAATCGCTGCCTTTCGGAAATCTTCGAGCGGAAAACCGAGCGTTACGAGCATCTGCTTCTTCTCTCCGAAGAGGACGCGCCGGATGATACCTACATCCGCGTTACGGGAGAAGCGATCGAGCTTTCGGAGCTATTGAGGGAAGATATCATCTTGAATCTGCCGACCGTGCTGCTATGCAGGGAGGATTGCAAGGGACTCTGCCCGAAATGCGGGAAAAACCTCAACGACGGCCCCTGCGGCTGCGAAGAGGACAGCGTAGATCCAAGATTGGAAATACTAAAGACCCTGATTCATCAGGAAGAATAAGGAGGTGCTGGCATGGCAGTCCCGAAGAGAAAACAGTCAAGCGCAAGACAAAACAAAAGACGTTCGAACGTTTGGAAGCTGAACGCTCCGGCGTTGGTAGCTTGCCCGAAGTGCGGTGAGCTCAAGGCGCCCCACAGAGTTTGCCTCAATTGTGGTACCTACAACGGAAAGGAAGTTCTGAAAGTTTCCGAATAAGAAACCGATGAATTTCTGCAAACTCAGTTTATCATTGAAATAGTTGCACAGATCGAGAGAATTCTTCGGGCCATGGCCTTCAAAGCAGCGTTGCCGCTTTGACTTTGCAGCGATTTTTTTCGCTGCGGGGAAGAATTTTTTGTGCGTTATAAGAGCGCAGGAAAGGAGGCGGCGGCCTTGGCAGTCCGCATTGAATCGGTTGAAAACGGAAGCTGGGCCGATCAGGCGGGCGTCGCCGCCGGCGAAACGCTCCTTTCGATCAATTCCCACGAAATCTTCGACGTTCTCGATTACCGCTTTTACGAAACGAACGCAAATCTCCGCCTGTTGCTTCGCTCGCCGGAGGGAACGCAGCGGGAAGTGCTGATCCGCAAAGGGGAGTACGATTCGATCGGCCTCGGCTTCGAGACGTACCTCATGGACCGCCAGCATTCCTGCCGAAACCGCTGCATCTTCTGCTTTATCGATCAGCTCCCGAAGGGGATGCGCTCCTCGCTCTATTTCAAAGACGACGACGCGCGCCTTTCGTTTCTGTTCGGCAACTATATCACGCTGACGAATCTGAGCGACCGCGAAGTGCGCCGCATCCTCGAGATGCATATCAGCCCCGTGAACGTCTCGGTTCATACGATGAATCCCGATCTGCGCGTTCAGATGATGGGCAACCGTTTTGCGGGAGAAAAGCTCTCGATCCTCCGAACGCTCTGCGAGGGGGGAATCAGCGTAAACTGTCAGCTCGTTCTCTGCCCCGGAATCAACGACGGCTCGCAGCTGCGCTTTACGCTCGATAAGCTCCTGCTCCTCGGCGAAAAGATCGCCTCGATCGCCTGCGTCCCCGTAGGCCTGACACGCTACCGCGAGGGTCTCTATCCGCTGCGTCCGTATACGAAAGAGGAAGCTTTGGAGACGATCGCGATCATCGAGGAATACGCCGAAAAATTCCGATGCGCAAACGGCGCGCGGACGGTCTTTGCTTCCGACGAATTCTATCTTCTGGCGGAAAAGCCGTTCCCGCCCTTTGAGTACTACGAGGATTTTCCGCAGCTCGAAAACGGCGTCGGGCTGTTCGTCAATATGGAGGACGAGTTCTCCTTTGCCCTGGAGGACTGCCCGCCGCTTGAAGAAAAGCGGGCGGTCACGGTCATCACCGGAGAGGGTGCGCAGGAGTTTATCGGCGCTCTGCTCAAAAGGATCACCGAAAGAGAACCGAACTTCAGCTACCGCCTGATCGCGGTAAAAAACGAATTTTTCGGCGGCAACGTCAGCGTAGCCGGACTTTTGACCGGCGGCGACGTCATCCGCGCCGCCAAGGGAAAGATCTACGGCGGGGAGATTCTGCTCCCCGGCGTATCCCTGCGCCGCGAGGACGACGTGTTCCTCGACGACGTAACGCTCGCCGAGGCCGAAGAAGCGCTCGGCGCGAAAATCATCCCGGTCGGCAACGGGGGCGGGGAATTCCTCTTCGCCGCGCTCGGCCGCTCGGTAAGCGGCGGTGGGCTCGGAACCTATCCCGCCGAACATCTGTAATAGAAACGAACGAGAAAGTTCTGAAAGGAGGCGCAGTATGGCAAAACCGGTAGTCGCCATCGTAGGCCGGCCGAACGTCGGAAAATAGGCGCTTTTCAACAAACTGATCGGTCAGCGTCTTTCGATCGTCGAAGACGTTCCCGGCGTTACGCGCGACCGGATCTACGGCGAATGTGAATGGAAAAACCGCCGCTTTACGCTGATCGATACCGGCGGCATCGAAACGGATCCCAAGGATATCCTGCTTTCGCAGATGCGCTCCCAGGCGCAGCTTGCGATCGATACGGCCGATGTCATCATCATGGTGGCCGATGTCCGCTCCGGTGTTACGGCGACGGACGAGAATATTGCGGATCTTCTTTTGAAAAGCGGCAGACCGCTCGTCCTCTGCGTCAACAAATGCGATTCGGTCGGCGAGCTCCCCGCGGAATTCTATGAATTCTACAATCTCGGGCTGCCCGATCTCTATGCCGTATCCTCCGTACACGGCCACGGCACGGGCGATCTGCTCGATAAGGTGCTTGAATATCTGCCCGCTGAGGAAGAGGAGGAAAACGAAGGCCTCGAAATCAAGGTTGCCGTGATCGGCAAGCCGAACGCGGGCAAGTCCTCTCTCATCAATAAAATAACCTCGTCCGAGCGCTGTATCGTGTCCGACAT
>CACZON010000127.1 GCA_902782805.1 Oscillospiraceae bacterium | reverse complement strand
GGAGAAGACCATTCAGGATCTGGCGGCGCTGTATCCGGCGTGCCAGTCGCTGGCGCTGGTGCCCGTGGGGCTCACGAACCACCGCGAGGGGCTGTGCGGGCTTAGAAAATACACCCGCGACGAGGCCCGCGCCGTGCTGGACGCGGCGGAGAAATGGGCCGGGAAATGCCGGAAAAAATACGGCACGAACTTCGTGTTTCCCGCCGACGAGTTCTACCTGGCCGCGAAGCGCCCCCTGCCGCCGGACGAATTCTATGAGGACTACGCGCAGATCGAGAACGGCATCGGGCTGATGCGCCTGCTGGAGACGGAGCTTGAGGACGCCTACGGCGAGGCCGATTTGCAGAGCGCGCGGCCGGGCCGGCTGCTCGTGGCCACGGGCGTGTCCGTCGGGCCGTTCATGAAGAGCCTCATGCGGCGCTTCCCCATCCCGGGCGTGGAGGTCGAGGTGGTGCCCATCGAGAACCGGTTCTTCGGGCCGGACGTCACCGTGACGGGCCTGCTCACCGGCGGCGACCTCGTGCGCGGCCTGGCGGGGAAAACGGCCGACCGGGTGCTCATCACCGAGTGCATGCTGCGCGACCAGGAGGACGTGTTCCTGGACGACATGACGCTCGGCGAGGTGCAGGAAAAGGTGGGCATCCCCTTCGTGAAGGTGGGCCGGCGCGGCGACGAGCTGCTCGCGGCGCTGATGGGCGCGGATTAGCCCCGCCCGGCAAATCGGGATTTGACGAGGTGAAGTATGATTATCACATTGGAAAAAAGAACTGCCGATTCGGTGAGGATTTATTTTGAAAAGGCGAACAGGCCGGAAATCAGGCAGGTATTGCCTCAAAAGGCAAAAAGCATTGAATGTGCTTTTAGGCTTCTTTCAATCGTTTTGTATTCTTTTCGCGCTTTTTTCAGTTGCGCGTCGCCGCAGAGCGCTGCGTGATGCCTCCTTCGGACCCGGCGCCCGGCTTTGCCGGACGATCCGTGCTTTTTGCCGGGAAAGAAAACCCGCATTGCGCTTTTCAAAGGACGAAAACCTTGTATTTTTCTAAAAAGCGTGATATAATTTTCTTTAATCTTTGAAATAGAAACGTTTACCGGAATCGGCGGATCTTCGCCGTATTCCTTTATAAGCGAAAGAAAAAGGGCGTGAGTAAATGAAAATCATCATCGCAGGCGACGGAAAAGTCGGCGAAACACTGGCGCGTCAGCTTTCCTCGGAGGGCTATGAGATCACGTTGATCGATTCGGATCCGCAGGTGCTGGAATTAAGCGCGCAGCGTTACGACGTCATGACGGTTCTCGGAAACTGCTCTACCATGGAAACGCTCCGGCAGGCGGAAGTGGACGACGCGGAGCTGCTGATCGCCGCTACGAATTCCGACGAATGCAATCTGCTCTGCTGCATGACGGCGCACGCGATCAATTCGAAGATCCATACGATCGCACGCATCCGTAATCCGGAGTATGCGCAGCAATCCTATATGATGCGCGAGACGCTCGCGCTCTCGCTTACGGTCAATCCCGAGCGGCAGGCCGCGATGGAGATCGGCCGCCTCCTGCGTTATCCCGGTTTTCTCAAGCGGGAAACGTTTGCGAAAGGCCGCGTTGAAATCGTCGAGCTGCGGATCACGCCTGAGAGCAAAATTGCCGGCTCCGCGCTGCATGAGCTCAACCGGATCGTCCGCTGCCGCGTGCTCGTCTGCGCGGTTCTGCGCGGCGGGGAGGCGATCATCCCGGACGGCAATTTCATCCTTCGCGCGGGCGACCGCATTTTCGTGACCGCACCTTCGGAAACGCTTTCGCTGCTGCTGAAAAACCTCGAGATCATCACGCATAAAGTCAAGCACGTGTTGCTCGCGGGCGGCAGCCGGATCGCTTATTATCTCTCGGAATATCTTCTCAAGAGCGGGATCGCCGTAAAGCTGATCGAGCGCGATTACACCCGCTGCCTCGAGCTTGCGGAAAATCTCCCGCAGGCCGATATTGTCCACGGCGACGCGAGCAACCTCGACCTGCTCGAGAGCGAGGGGATCCTTTCCTGCGATGCGTTCATAACGCTGACCGGTCTCGACGAGCTCAATATGATCCTTTCCATCTACGGGAATCAGTCCGGCGTCCCGCAGGTCATCACAAAGCTCGGCCGTTACGAAAACACGAAAATCGTCGACAGCCTCCCGATCGGAAGTGTGATC
>CACZON010000126.1 GCA_902782805.1 Oscillospiraceae bacterium | reverse complement strand
AGGGCAAGTACGATTACAAGCTCACCGATACCTTCATGGGCTTCCATTGCGGCAATACGCCGGAATGCAAGATGTGCGCTGACAGAGCCGTAAAATATCAGCTCATCCAGCACCGTCTGCTCGAACCCGTCGGCTCCGAGCCCGATTTCACCCGCGGCACCCTCGAGGGCGACATCGCAGCGAGCGACATCACCTTCTATCGCCTCCAGTGCGACAGCCAGGGCGTTCTCCGCGCCTACGTTGCAGAGGGCGAAGTTCTCGACGTCAAGACCCGTTCCTTCGGCGGCATCGGCGTATTCGCGATCCCCGAGATGGGCAGATTCTATCGCCACGTTCTCGTTCAGAAGGGCTATCCGCACCACGGCGCGGTCGCGTTCGGCCACTACGGAAAGGTCCTCTTCGAGGTCTTCAAGTTCCTCGGCGTCAAGGATATTGCTTACAACCAGCCGAAGAGCCTCCCGTATCCCACGGAGAATCCGTTCGCATAAGTTCCGCGGGCTTCTTCCAAAACACAAAAAAGCTGAGAGAATTTTCTCTCAGCTTTTTTTATGTCTTGATTCGGTATTTTGCGGCTCAGCCGCCGGCGGTCTTCCGACAGTTGAGGAGCTTGCAGCCTCAATTCCACCGCGCCGTAAGTCAGCGCGCCGCAGGCGAAACGAAAAAGCGCCGCAGGCGAGACGAAATCATTCCTGGGTTTCGCCTTTGTCTTCGAGGAGGGTGATTTTAACGGTAATCGTTTGCGGCTCGGCGAGATTCTGATAGCGGTAGAGCGTGATCTCGATCGTATCGCCGGGGGAATGGAGGGCGAGGACGTTGGTGATATCGTTCAGCGAGGTAACGGTTTCGCCGTCGATCGCGGTGATAATATCGCCGACCTTCGCGTCGACGGAGAGGAAGGGGCTTCCTTCGGGGAATTCCGCGATTTCAAAGCCCTGGGGAATTCCGTTGAGCGTTGCGGCGTAGGCGGTAACGTTGCGCCCGCGGATGCCGAGACGCGCGCGTCCGACCACGTAGCCGTTGGCCATCAGATCGTCGACGATCGCTTTCGCTTTTGTGATCGGGATCGCAAAGCCCATGCCTTCGTAATCTGCGGCGACAATCTTGGAGGAATTGATGCCGACCACCTGGCCCGCCATGTTGACCAGCGCGCCGCCGGAGTTGCCGGGGTTGATCGCGGCGTCGGTCTGGATGTAGGTCATGCCGCTGGAGCTGTTTTTGCCGACCTTGCGGTTGACCGCGGAGACGATACCGCGCGTCAGCGAGCTTGCGAAATCCGTACCGCCGGGATTGCCGATCGCGAGGACCCAGTCGCCGACGGAGAGCGAATCGGAATCGCCGAAGGCGGCGGGGGTGAAGGTATCGGAAGTACCGACGATTTTCAGCACAGCGAGATCGGTTGTCTTGTCGAAGCCTACCACAACGCCCTCATAGCGGGTTTCGTCGTTGGTAAGGATCTTGACGTCGACGCTGCGGCGGTTCAGAACGACGTGGGCGTTGGTGATGATATAGCCGTCCTCGGTCGCGATGATGCCGGAGCCCTGGGATTCGTTGTCCGTTCCTTCTTCAACGATCACGCCGACGAGGCTGTTCTTGATTTCCACGTAAATATCCTTTGCGGGGCGGTCTTCGCCTCCGGGCAGCGGATTGAGTTTGATGCCGTCCGTATTCGGGATCACAACGTAGTCCGGCTCCGGTTTGCTTACCTCCGGTTCGTTTTCCTCAGGCTCGGAAGGCTCGGAAGGCTCGGGGAGGCCCTCCTCCGGCCGGCTTTCTTCGGGAATTCCGGGAATCGGAAGATCCCAGCCGGGGATATTCGGGAGATCAGGGCCGGAATTCTTCGTTGCCGCGTCGCGGACGACGTAACCGACGAAGAAGCCGAGCGAAACGACGATCAGTGCGAGGATGATCGCAAAGACCGCCTTCGTTCCTCCGCGCATTTTTTCTTTCTGCTTCGGCGGGACGGTATTCTGCGGCGGGACAACCGGTCCGCGGTTGACATAATTCGGAACGTAGCCGTATCCCGGTGCGGGGTTCGCCGCATTGCCGTAAGGCGCATAATAGCGCGGATCAACCTGCGGCGCCGGGCGGACAGCCTGCGGCGCGGCGCGGTAGACGTTCTGCTGCGGATACCCCTGCGGCGGAACACTCTGCTGCGGGTAGGGATAAACCGGCTGCCGGTAATAAACCGCCGGGGGCGGCGTCTGCGGCGCGGCCTGCCAGCCGTAATCGGCCGGATTCGGGAACTGCATCGTTTCCGGCGTCGGCGCCTGCGGCGCGGGCGGCACCGGTGCGGCGGCCGCTTCTGCCGGGGAAGCTTCCGGCGGGTTTTTCGCCGCTTCCTCCGAAACATCGACGAGGGCTTGCGCCTCTCTTTCAACATCGTTTTCCTGCGGTGTCGGGCTGTTTCTCAAATCGTTGAGATCCATTTTCAAGACTGCCTTTCTATTCTTTGTATTCTGCATCCTGAATGTTCAGGGACGTTTGTTCTTTTACCAGTTCACGGTCCGGTTTTTTCGGCAGATTGAAGGAGAATTCGGTATATTCGCCTTTTTCGCTGCGCGCGCGGATCTCGCCGCCGTGGAGCCGTATGATCGTCTTTACGATATAAAGGCCGAGGCCCATCCCGTTTTTATCCTTGCTGCGGGATTTGTCGGTTTTATAAAAGCGTTCGAAGATCATGCCGATCTCCTCGGGTTCGATCCCGAGGCCGCTGTTGCGGATCGTCGCCCGCGTTTCGTCGGGCAGATCTTCTGTGGAGAATTCGATATAGCCGCCCTCGTTGGTGAATTTTACGGCGTTTTCAACGAGATTGTAGATCACCTGGTGGCAGAGATCCGCGTCGCCGTAGGTTTTCGTCGGCGCAAGCGTATCGAGTCCGCGGATATCGAGCCCTTTTTCCTCAATCGACTTTTCAAAGGTCAGAACGGTTGAAAGGATCGTTTCGGAAAGATCGAATTCACTCGGGTTGAGCTTGAGCTCGCCGGCGTCGATGCGGGAAAGATCAAGCATCGAGCGCACCAGGCGGGAGAGACGCTTGACTTCTTCGGAGACGACGCGCAGATATTTCGTCTGTTCGCTCTGCGGGATGGTTCCGTCGAGGATGCCGTCGATGAATCCTGCGATCGTCGTCATCGGTGTTTTCAGCTCGTGGGAGACGTTGGCGACGAAGTTGCGGCGCGTGCCTTCGCTGTCGGAGAGCGAGGTTGCCATATTGTTGAGCGCCTCGGCGAGCTCGCCGATCTCATCGTTGGATTCCACCGGGATCCGCCGCGAGAAATCGCCCGTACCGAAGCTGTGGGCCGCGGCGGACATCTGACGCAGCGGCATCACCATGCGGTAGGAGAAAAACCAGATCAGGCAGAAGGCGATCAGGAAGGTGGAAGCGCCGGCGCCGATGAACATTTTCAGCGCCCGGAACCAGTACTGCATCAGCGGCGCGGAGCTCGTTGCGCAGAAGACGATGCCGAGCGTTTTCTGCGCGCCGCCCTCTTCGGTTACGATCGGCGTTGCAACGAGGTAATAACTCCGGTCGTAGGCGCCGCCGAGGGTCGTCTGCGTTGCGAGCGTCCCGATGCTTGCCGCTGCGACGAGATCCGCCGGCACCGGATCCTGCGGATCGGTGCCGCTCTTGAAATAGTTCCCGAACAGCCGGGCGCCGGAAAGATCCGTCAGGAAAATATCGCAGTCGTTCGTCGTCGCATAGATATTGATCAGCGAGCGCATGACCGGATTGCCGATGACGTAGACGTCTTTTTCTTCGTCGTAGGTCGTGTTTGAAGCGGCCGCGGTCGAGATCGTAACGGCGCTTTTGCTCAGCGCGTCGCGCTTTTCGTCGTTCCACTGCTTGGAAACAAGCGTGATCATGACGATCATGAAAAACAAAAAGCAGATGCCGATGATCAGCGAGGTCAGGCCGAGATATTTACGAAAGAGAGATTTTCGCATGATCAGTCCTTAACCTCGAATTTATAGCCGACGCCCCAGACCGTTTTGAGCGACCACTGATCGGAAACGCCTTCGAGCTTTTCGCGCAGGCGCTTTACGTGGACGTCAACGGTACGGGAATCGCCGTAGTAATCAAACCCCCAGACCTCGTCGAGGAGTTGGTCGCGCGTATAGACGCGGTTGGGATTGCTCGCAAGGTGATAGATCAGCTCCATCTCCTTGGGCGGCGTATCGATCACTTTCCCGTCGACCTTGAGCTCGTAGTTCGTCAGGTTGATCGAGAGCTTATCGTATTCCACGATCTGTACGGAGGGCTTGTCCGTTTTGCCGATGCGGCGCAGGACCGCCTTGATCCGCGCAACGACTTCCTTCGCTTCAAAGGGCTTTACGACGTAGTCGTCCGCGCCGAGCTCCAGCCCGAGGACCTTGTCGAAGACCTCGCCCTTGGCGGTGAGCATGATGATCGGGCACTGCGAGGTCTTGCGGATTTCGCGGCAGACCTGCCAGCCGTCAAGCTCGGGGAGCATGATATCGAGCAGCACGAGGTCGGGGTGGAAGCTCGCGAAAAGATCAAGAGCAGCGCGGCCGGTATTGGCGATCGCGGTTTCGAAATTTTCTTTTTCAATATACAGACGAAGCAGCTCGCAGATGTTGCGGTCGTCGTCGACGATCAGGATTTTAGCAGCAGCCATAGGGTATACCCCTCCTTTTCTTCTCTATTATAAAGACAGAATCTGTAAAAAATATGAACGTTTTCTGAAAAAACAGTCAAAAATCAAGGATTTACGCGGGCTTCTGCGCATCGTCCGCGCTGCAGAACGGCAAAAAATCAGGAAAGCAGCTTCCCGATTACGGCGTTCGAGAGCAGGAATCCGCGCGTGGTCAGGAAGATCCGTTCCCCCTCGATCGAGAGCAATCCGCTTTTCGAAAACGGCAGCGCGTCTTTTCGAAGCCGCTCAAAGCGCTCTTCGCCCGCTTTGCCGAAGCGGGAACGCAGGCGTTCTTTCGAAATTCCCTCGGTAAGACGCAGCCCGAGCAGGATCGTCTCCTCGAGGTCGCCGCCTTCGCCGTCGTCGACCGCCGCCCCGCCCGAAAGAAACGAGGCCAGATCGCGCGGATAAAAGAATCGCTTCCCCAGAAAGAAGGAATGTGCCGCCGGGCCGAAGCCGAGGTATTCCTCATCGCGCCAGTAGTGAAGATTATGGCGCCCTTCAAAGCCTTTCTTCGCGAAATTCGAGATCTCGTACTGCGAATATCCGCAGCGACCGAGCTCGTCCGCGGCAAAAAGATAGAGATCGGCCGCCTCATCGTCACAGGGGAGTGAAAGAGAGGCGGCGCGCCGATAAAACGGCGTGTTTTCCTCGATCTTCAGCAGATAGGCCGAAACGTGATCCGCGCCGAGCGCGGCGCAGCGTTCGATCGACCGCCGCAGGCTTTCCTTCGTCTGATTCGGGACCGCGAGCATCAGATCGAGCGAGATGTTCCGAAAACCGGCCCTCCGTGCGGCCTCAACGGCGCGGGCGGTATCCGCCTGTGTGTGGCGGCGCCCGAGCGCGCGCAGCTCGGCTTCGTTTGCCGACTGCATCCCCAGCGAGAGCCGGTTGACGCCGGCTTCGCGGATCCTCCCGAAAAACGCCTCAAGATCGTCGCCAGGGTTGGCTTCGAGCGTGATTTCGGCGTCTTTTGCAACGTCGAAATGCGTCCTGACGGCCGAAAGTAGCCGCGCGATGCGCTCTCCGCCGAGCAGACTCGGCGTCCCGCCGCCGAAATAGACGGTATCCGCGGCAAACCGCGGAGACGCGGCGATGCGTGCTTCGAGCGCGCGCGTATATTCTTCCATCTGCGAAGCGTCCGCGCGCAGGGAGTAGAAATCGCAGTAGGGGCATTTCCCCCGGCAGAAGGGGATATGCAGATAGATCCCGCGCTCAGTCATTGAGCTTCAAAACGCTCATGAACGCCTCCTGCGGCACCTCTACCGTACCGAACTGGCGCATGCGTTTTTTGCCTTCCTTCTGCTTCTCGAGGAGCTTCTTTTTGCGGGTGATATCGCCGCCGTAGCATTTCGCGAGAACGTCCTTGCGCAGGGCCTTGACCGTTTCGCGGGCGATGATCCTGCCGCCGATGCAGGCCTGGATCGGGATTTCGAAAAGCTGCTGCGGGATTT